>CAMWVF010000001.1 GCA_947177545.1 uncultured Clostridia bacterium
ATGTCAAACTGTTTTTTCAAAAGAGAAAATCCGCAAACAAACAAGCGGAAATTTTTCAGAAATCGGCGGAATATTTTCATGCCTTTCCCACAAAAATTTTTCGGGATATGAAATTCATATGGGAGAAACTTTTTCGGAAAGTCCCGCGCTTTTATCCTGCGGAGGAGCTTTTGATGACAATGTTTACGGCTGTTACATTCACGGGATTTTTGACAGCGCAGATGTTTCCGAAAATATTGTAAAGGCTTTGTACAAACGAAAAAACTTGCAGTATGCAATCAAAAAAATTGACCGAAAAATCTACAAGGAGCAACAATATGACCTTCTTGCGGCGGAGGTGCGGAAAAATATTGATATGGAGTTTTTATATAAAATTCTGAATGAGGGAATTTGAAAAGTTATGTAAATTAATCTTAATAATGAAATTTTTATGTGATAAACTGGCAGCATATTTTCACGGATTTTGTCCCGCGCTTGTAATAGGCGTACCCGTTGGATTTGTAAGTATGATGCGGATCAAAGAACTGATTATGAATTCAGGTGCGCCGTATATTCTTTCAAAAGTCAGAAAAGGCGGCAGTAATGTTGCGGAGGCGATATGCAATGCGCTGATGTATATGATTGCGGGACGATGAATTTTACCGCACGGCTGTTTTACCCGCCAAATTGTTCGTTTTTTATTTGGCGAATTATCAATTCAAACTTTCCAAGGACGTCTTTTTTTCATAAAAGTGCACAGCGTTCTTTAATATCCCTTCAAAAGTGTAACCCGTATCTCCTTTTGAAATAGGCAGCTTTATCGTATGCCCAAGGAAGCCGGCCATGTATACCGCAGTAATAACTTCCACGGTTTTTCTGCCGTCAATTCCCGTAATAAGCGGACTTCCGCCTGTTTCCAAAGCGTTGAGTACGTCGTCTATCTCGCCGGTGTGCCCCTCATGCGGCAGATCGGGTATACTTTTGTAAAACTCGTCCAACCGCTTTTTTAGTTCGGGATTGCCCTCCTTGCATGGGAAACCGTTTGACTGACTGATTTCAGCTTTTACATCCCATGAAGAGGAAAGCTTTGCGTCCGAACATTGAAGAACAATACCCTGCTCCTCGCCGTGATGTACCACGGAGCTTGTCAGCTGCGCCATGCTGCGGTCAGCATAGTGCAGACAGGCAACGGACAAATCCTCTACCTCTGCATTGTCGTGCATGACGTTGGTCAGCATTGCTATAACCGAATCGGGCAGCTTGCCCTCTATCCAGTTAAGCATATCTATGTGATGTACCGCATGATTTAAGGTCGGACCTCCGCCCTCCTTTTCCCAAGTTCCGCGCCACCAAAGGTCGTAGTAGCAGTGTCCCCGCCACCATGCCGACTCTACGCGTGCAAAGCATAATTTCCCCGCAAGACCGCTGTCCATAGTTTTTTTCAGCTTATAGACAGAATTTCTGAACCTGTTCTGCGCAACGCAGGCAAGCATTACCTTGTTCCTTTTTTTTGCCTCCAGCATTTCGTCGCACTCGGCAAGACAAGCAGCCATTGGTTTTTCCACAAGTACATTGCACCCTGCGTCCATGCTGTTTATTGCTATTTCCGCATGAACGTACGGCGGCGTACATACGTGAACAAGATCAATTTTTATACCTGACGCAAGCATACTTTTATGATCTGCAAATACAGGACAGTCCAGCCCGTATTTTTCTTTCACAGCCTCAGCCTTTTTAGGGTAAATATCGCAAAGCGCAACGATTTTGCACCTGTCGGGGAACGTCAGCAGTCCCTCAATATGGGCGGACGAAATGTTGCCTGTACCAACTATTGCCGCGTTTATCATAACTGTAACCTCCTTATTTTACCTTTACCGCTTTCATCTGCGCCTTTACGCAAAGCTCCGCAGCCTTGAAAGCGTGTTCTTGGGTCATGGCGTTTTCTGTACGGTCAATGCAGTCCAAAATCAGTTTTCCGAAATAGGGGAAACCGACTTTCCCCGAAACATGAAAATGGTGCTCGCCATCGTTATTTACCATAAAAACATGGTCTGATGTACCGTCCTTTGTGCCGACGTTTACGTACTTGCGGAGTTCAATGTAGCCCTCCGTACCGAGAATAAACGTCCTGCCGTCGCCCCATGTGGGGAGACCGTCAGGGGTGAACCAGTCAACACGGAAATGCTGGGTCGTGCCGTTGTCGCCAACAAGTACCGCGTCGCCGAAATCCTCCAGCTCCGGGTAATCGGGGTGCGCGTAATTGCCCACCTGACTGTAGCTGATTTCCGCGTCCTTAACGCCGCAGTAAAACAAAAACTGCTCTATCTGATGACTGCCTATGTCGCACAGGATACCGCCGTATTTTTCCTTTTTGAAAAACCATTCGGGACGGTATTTGGGATTACCGATACGGTGCGGACCGAAGCCGTCTATATGTATCGGCTGACCTATCACGCCCTGTTCAATAAGCTGTCCCGCAAAAACCGCGGATTCAACATGCAGCCGTTCGCTGTAGTAGACCATATACTTCCTGCCCGTACTGCGGACTGCTTCCTTTGCCGCCGCAAGCTGTTCAAGGGTAGTAAGGGGAGCCTTGTCGGTAAAATAATCCTTACCCGCCGCCATTACCCGCAAGCCGAGAGCGCATCTTTCGCTTGTTATTGCGGCAGAGCATACAAGCTTTACCTCGGGGTCGGAAAGAACCTCCTCTTCGCTGCGGGCAGCCTTAGCCTCGGGAAATTTTTCAAGGAATTTTTTCACCTTTTCGGGGTCGGGGTCGTACACCCATTTTATTGCAGCGCCCGCTTCTTTAAGTCCTCCGCACATTCCGTAAACATGACCGTGCTCCAAGGACACCGCCGCTATACAAAACTCTCCCGACTTTACAACAGGCGCAGGCTTTCCCTTAGGCGCGTAATTCATACCGCTTGATTTGTCTGACATTTTTATTTCCTCCGTTCATAAATTAAATTAACTGAAAAATAACTACTCCAGCAATACATATGATACTTCCCGCTAAATTAAGCGCGGAATACCGTTCCCTGCGAATAATACCGATAACAAACAAGGATATAAGTATCATCGGCTGAATAAATGAATAATTTGCAAGACTGACAGCAATGACCGCGTTTTCAAGCAGCATTCCTATCGTGTTTGGAATACGGGCAAGAATAACGTTCAGTGCACCCTTGCGGTTATTTTTAAATATTTCCGACGGCTTCACCTTTGCGAGCATTATCAGAGCCACCAACGCCAGCGCTGGCATAAACTGCATTGTGGGCGAAGCAAATGGGGTAAACGTCCTTATGATAAGTCCGTAGCCGTACTTTGCAATAAGGTAAAATACCAGCGGGACGGCTATTTTGCGGTACTCAATTTTATTTTCCCGCCCCGACCGCACAATAAGCGCAAGTCCGACAACAGTTACCGCAATACATAAAATTTTGTATGCGTTAATGTCCGCCCCGAAAAAAACGTCGGTTATGTAGGACGCAAAAAGCGTTACGCCTATCCACGCCTTAAGTTCAAAGGCGGACAGCTGTTTAAGCACCAGCGCGTTCATCTGAAACTCAAGCATTTTGCACACTGCTATGAGCAGAATTGCCGCAAAGGACTGCCATGTCACTGTAAAATAAATATCCTGAAAAGGCAGCGTCAACGCCGTAAAAAATGCTAACGAAGAACACATCAGAAACGTGAAATCGTTGCCGCTGAACTTTGCTTTTGATACAGCATACTTGTCGCTGAACGAGGTTATCGTATAGCAGGCTGTGACCCCAAGCATCATTACAAATGCGTTCATATCCTCACCATCTGACTTTCCATCGTTCGCTGATATCTTCTCCGTTTTCGCTGTGAGCGGCTTTATGCTTCAGGCGCTCGTTTTTACAAAGCTCCTTCAGATATTTTTCAAAAAGGGATTCGTCCGTGGGAATATCTGCCCAGTCGTCCGTCCATGAGGAAAGGTACGCAGCGTTGGATATTGAAAGGGAGTTAAGCCCCTCCACGCCCTCGGCTACCATTTCCGTACCGTTAAGTATGGACTGCGCAAAGGCTTCAAGCACCTGCGGGTGTCCCTCCGGCTCGGGAGCGGTGAACTCGAAAAATTCCGATGCCGGAGAAACAAAGCCCTCCTTTGCTGTAAAGCAAAATTCCCGCTCGGGAACAGCTAATTTCCACCACGTCAGCTTGCCGTGCTCAACAACTATCTTGCCCCTGTCGCCCGAAATTTCGAGACGGTTTGTGCCGGGGGCTTCTCCCGTTGTGGAAATGAAAACCGACGTTGCGCCGTTTTCATATTCGCCGTAAATAGTAACGTCGTCCTCAACGTCAATATTGTGGTATTTTCCCGCTGTGCAAAATGCCCGCACCCGTTTCGGCATACCGAATATCCACTGCCACAAGTCAAGATTGTGGGGAGCCTGATTAAGCAGCACGCCGCCGCCCTCGCCGTTCCATGTGGCACGCCAGCTTCCCGAGTCGTAGTAGGCTTGCGTGCGGTACCAGTTTGTCACTATCCATACCATGCGTTTCAGCTCGCCGAGCTGACCGCTTTGGACTATCTCACGGGCTTTTAAAAACATAGGATTTGTCCGCTGATTGAACATGATACCGAACTTTACCCCCGACCTTTCAGCTGCCTCGTTCATTTCCCGAACCTGCCGCGCGTAAACTCCCGCAGGCTTTTCCGTAAGGACGTGTATACCCCTTTTGAAGCACTCGACCGCAAGCGGCGGGTGGTCGTAGTGCGGTACTGCTATCAGCGCCGCGTCAACAATTCCGCTGTCCAGCATTTCTATCGGGTCGCCGAAGCATTTTACCGACAGATCCTGCTGCGGTACATTGACAAGCTTGTCGGGGTTTATATCGCATACAGCAGTCACCGTGACAGAGGGACATTTCCCTGCCAGAACGTTTCTGAAATGTCCGCTGCCCATGTTGCCCATGCCGATTATTCCAAGTCTTATTTTTTCCATGGTTATCCTCCTTTGGAGCATTGCCGTTTATTTTATGTGACAATTATATCAGTAAATAATTTGTATTGCAATTGTTATTTTTATCATAATACATTGCAAATACGCGCATGATATGATACAATTAACATAAAGCAATATAAGGAGGTCATTTGCAAAATGGAGGACTTATTGCAGGAATTTACATACGAAAATATATATGTACGCCATGCCATAGACTACAAACCTGATGACAGTTATTTCAATATGCACATACATGACAGATGTGAAATGTTTTGTTTTATTTCGGGAGATGCGGAATGCCTTGTGGAGGGTTCAAAATATCCGTTGGAACGAGGAAGCCTGCTTATTATGCGTCCCGCTGAGTCACATAGGGCAAAAATACTCAGCGGCAGGCAGTATGAACGGTACACCGTAAATTTTCCTCTTTCCGCCGCCGACGTTATCGACCCCGAACGCGCATTAATGGCGCCCTTTCTTGACCGACCGCTTGGTGTCGGAAATCTGTACCTGCCCTCGGAATTTGACGGAAATTCGATTGAATATTATTTTAAACAAATTTGCAGTTGTACAGATAAATATACCGCAGACCTTGAAATACGGCTTTGTTTGCTTTCTATACTTGATTCAGTCAGAAAAGCGTATCTGAAAAGAGATACCCCCGAATACGTTCCCGTGACTACACTTTCGGGACGGATATTGGCATATATAAATGAGCACATTTTTGACGAGCTTTCCATAACAATGCTTGCAAAACATTTTTTTATAAGTCAGTCACAGCTTAACAGGATATTTAAAAGTTCAACAGGAACTTCACCATGGGAGTACATCACATTAAAAAGACTGACCGCCGCAAAGGAGAAGATATGCGGAGGAATACCTGTAACAAAAGCCTGTACAGAATGCGGCTTCGGAGATTATTCAGCATTTTACAGAGCATATGTGAAATATTTCGGCTGCTCGCCAAAACAAGATAATAAATAAGGCTGCTGCATAATTAAATGCAGCAGCCGTTTTTTCGATAGGCACGCGGAAAGTCGAGCAGGATACATATGCCCGGGCTTGCAGAGGAAATCAACAATGTATAATAAAAATTTACCTGTCGATCATATCAAATCTGTCCAATTTCTCTAACATGGCAAGCGAGCGGTAGGTTTCATACTTGATCTGCAATTTCTGCAATTCTTTGTCATCGCCAAAGGACCAGCCTAATGGCCACCGACCGTCGTTCTTCTGCTGACCCATTCTGTATTCAAGCGAATCAAGAACCAAGTCATTTACAGCGGGATATATGATACTCTTCGGGTGTCCCGCTACATCGCAGGGCAAATGAACATAGTCCTTGTCTGATTTTGCAAAATCAAGCTCCATAAAAGCTGTAGGATTCTGACATAAAATTGATGTCAGCTTGTCTGCGGTTTCCTTGTCTTTCAAGCAAGGTACAAACCATTGAAAGTACTCAATATCATACGGTTCGCCCTTGTCGAAAATTTCCTTGTTGTAATCGGGAGAATTTTTGTCCCAGTAACGCAGGATATGCTCTGTCGGATATTTTATTATATCACTGTATAATTCTTTCGGTACAAGCTCTGAATAATACGACACAAATGCAGCAAAGCACACTTTTTGATTGGCGTCGTATTTTTTTATTCGTTCGTCCTCATTTTCTATCGGCGTCGTATCTTCTCCGCTGAATCTGACCCAATAGCAATGAACGCCGTTGTTGACTTCGGGGACTACGACTTCTCCCCAGTTCCCAATTTCGGGAATATAAAGTCCCAAAATATATTTCATCATATTCTGAATGAGCGGGTGATTTGCGGACGGTTTTTCTTTCAGATTTAAAATATATTTAACAGCGATCTCCGTGGCTTTCAGGCATGGACCCTGATAGTCGAATTCATAATAAATACCGCCGCCGAATCCGCCGTTTTCGTGCTGATATTTTTGCAGCACATTTAAAAATTTATCAGTGTCATTGTCCTCAAAAAGATAGCTGAACCATGCGCGGTTTATGTCGTCGCCGTTGGCAAATATATAATCCCGTGCCTTTATAAAATTTTCTTGACTAAGTTTGACCATAATTTATTGCACCTCCAATATCTTTTTATTATAACGCATACCGTTGGGCTTGTATTGTAAAAATCCGACATCATTGCAATAAAACAACAAGCTCACTGTAAATATCATCAATATTCTTCTGTACTTCCGCAGTGCTTTCGGGCGTTCCGTAGCCTCGGTAAAAGCCTTCTGTTTTCATGGTAAGATATAAAAGAAGATCGTACCACAATATTCTGCGTTTTTCTGCATATGAAAATTCGGTCTGCCCGTACCCTTTCAGCATATTGTTTCAAAGGAAAGTTTATTTTTAGTAAGTGACATAGTTATTTTCTCCTTGCTTTTATTTTTTATGAAACAAAGTATATCACTTAAAACCCGTAAAGTCAAGAAGTTCCAGCCGAGATTTTATAAAAAAGCTCCGCTTACAAAAACGCAAGCGGAGCGTGATTTTTTATAAAGACTTACTGAAATAAAATTACTTCTGATCCTTGATTGCAGCCTGTGCAGCAGCCAGTCTTGCGATAGGCACGCGGAAAGGCGAGCAGGATACGTAAGTCATGCCAAGGCTGTGGCAGAACTCAACAGATGTGGGATCGCCGCCGTGCTCACCGCAGATACCGATGTGCATTTCGGGACGAACCTTTTTACCCATTGTGATAGCCATTTCCATGAGCTTGCCAACGCCTGTCTGGTCGAGCTTAGCAAAAGGATCGTTCTCGAATATCTTAGCGTCATAGTAAGCGTCAAGGAATTTGCCTGCGTCATCACGGGAGAAGCCGAAGGTCATCTGTGTAAGGTCGTTTGTACCGAAGCAGAAGAACTCAGCTTCCTTAGCGATCTCGTCAGCTGTAAGAGCAGCACGTGGAATTTCGATCATTGTACCAACCTCGTACTTGAGGTCTGCGCCTGCGTTCTTGATAACCTCATCGGCAGTTGCAACAACGATATCCTTAACGTACTTAAGCTCCTTGATCTCGCCAACCAGCGGAATCATGATCTCGGGTACGATGTTCCAATCGGGGTGATTCTTCTTAACGTTGATAGCAGCCTTGATAACAGCCTTTGTCTGCATTTTTGCGATTTCGGGGTATGTTACTGCGAGACGGCAGCCTCTGTGACCCATCATCGGGTTGAACTCGTGGAGGGAAGCGATGATAGCCTTGATAGTATCAACGGACTTGCCCTGTGCCTTTGCAAGAGCCTCAATGTCAGCTTCCTCTGTAGGAACGAATTCGTGGAGAGGAGGATCGAGGAAACGAATTGTAACGGGGTTGCCCTCAAGTGCCTCGTAGAGAGCCTCAAAGTCGCCCTGCTGCATAGGTTCGATCTTGTCCAGAGCAGCTTCTCTTTCCTCAACTGTATCGGAGCAGATCATCTCACGGAATGCTGCAATTCTGTCAGCCTCAAAGAACATGTGCTCTGTACGGCAGAGACCGATACCCTCAGCGCCAAGCTCGCGAGCCTTCTTAGCGTCCTTAGGAGTATCTGCGTTTGTTCTAACCTTAAGCTTTCTGTACTTGTCAGCCCAAGCCATAATTCTGCCGAACTCGCCTGCGATCTGAGCGTCAACTGTAGCGATCTGACCGTCGTAAATGTTACCTGTTGAACCGTCGATAGAGATCCAGTCGCCCTCGTGGTAGGTCTTGCCTGCCAGCTCGAACTTCTTGTTCTCTTCGTCCATATTGATAGCAGCGCAGCCGGATACACAGCAAGTACCCATACCGCGTGCAACAACAGCAGCGTGAGAAGTCATACCGCCGCGTACTGTCAGGATACCCTGTGAAGCCTTCATACCTGTGATATCCTCGGGAGAAGTCTCAAGACGAACAAGAACTACCTTTTCGCCCTTAGCCTTCCAAGCCTCTGCGTCCTCTGCTGTGAATACTACCTTACCGCAAGCAGCTCCGGGGGAAGCGCCGAGACCCTTTCCAACGGGTGTTGCAGCCTTAAGCGCAGCAGCGTCGAACTGGGGGTGGAGAAGTGTATCAAGGTTTCTGGGATCGATCATAGCAACAGCTTCCTGCTCGGTTCTCATGCCCTCGTCAACAAGGTCGCAGGCAATTTTAAGAGCAGCCTGCGCTGTTCTCTTACCGTTACGTGTCTGGAGCATATAAAGCTTGCCGTGTTCAACGGTGAACTCCATATCCTGCATATCGCGGTAGTGCTTTTCAAGTGTGGAGCAAACCTCTGTGAACTGCTTAAAAGCTTCGGGGAACTTCTGCTCCATTTCGTTGATGTGCATAGGAGTACGAACGCCTGCAACAACGTCCTCGCCCTGTGCGTTTGTAAGGAACTCGCCGAACAGACCCTTTGCGCCTGTTGCGGGGTCACGTGTGAAAGCAACGCCTGTACCGCAGTCGTCGCCCATGTTACCGAACGCCATGGACTGTACGTTTACGGCAGTACCCCATGAGTAAGGAATGTCGTTGTCACGGCGGTAAACGTTAGCACGGGGGTTGTCCCATGAACGGAAAACAGCCTTTACAGCGCCCATAAGCTGCTCCTTGGGATCGGAGGGGAAGTCCTCGCCGATCTTGGACTTATACTCAGCCTTGAACTGTGTAGCAAGTGTCTTGAGGTCGTCAGCAGTAAGGTCAACGTCCTGCTCAACACCCTTTTCTTCCTTCATCTTGTCGATGAGCTGCTCGAAATATTTCTTGCCGACCTCCATAACAACGTCGGAATACATCTGGATAAATCTTCTGTAGCAGTCCCAAGCCCAACGGGGGTTGTTTGACTGTTTAGCCATAACCTCAACAACGTCCTCATTAAGACCGAGGTTAAGGATAGTGTCCATCATACCGGGCATTGAAGCTCTTGCGCCCGAACGAACGGAAACGAGGAGGGGATTCTCCTTGTCGCCGAATTTCTTTCCTGTAATTCCTTCCATTTTGCCGATGTACTCATTGATCTCGGCAAAAATTTCATCATTGATCTTTCTTCCGTCCTCGTAGTACTGAGTACAAGCCTCGGTAGTGATAGTGAAGCCCTGAGGAACGGGGAGACCTATATTGGTCATTTCGGCAAGGTTTGCGCCTTTACCGCCCAGAAGCTCTCTCATGTCTGCATTGCCCTCGGAAAAGAGATAACAATATTTTTTAGCCATTGGTATTACCTCCAAAAATAAAATTTGCTTCGTGCTGTCTAACCTCATACCAATTTATGGTATTTAATTCGCACACGACCATAAGTATATTATAACAGATATTCTTTCCATTTTCCATACTGATTGGCAGGAAATTTAAGGACATTTTTTTGTGCAACTTGCACAATTAATACAATGATGTGGAAAAACCTCGGAATTTGCTTGAAAAATCTTTCGTTTTATGGCATAATATATAGTGTAAAGTTAATAACAGAAAGTTAAAAGGTTTATTGAAAAGGCGTGGTATTTGTGAACAGCGAAATCACCTGCGGTCTTAAAAATTCATACATAGAAGCTTACCTCGGCGAAAAGGAAGCCGAAAGGTGCATACGTCAATGGCGCGGACTTGAAAAACGGCATTTTATAAGCTTTAATCCTGCGGCTTGGCTTTTTTCCTTTTTGTGGCTGTTCTATAAGAAAATGCACAGGGAATTTGTTGTGTTTCTTGCGGCGTTTTTTATCCTGCCCGTCATTGTCGGCGGTATCGCAGGAATAAGCCGAATGGAGGGGGAAATTACCCCGAAAGCCGTTTACTCCGAGCTGCGGAGGATACCCGTTGTATACGGAGAGACAACGTTCGGTTCCTGCGTATATGAGCAGAAAGCCCTTGAAAGGATGCAGCAGTACTTCCGTGAAAGTCCAATGTACGTCAATCTGCTTCGTCCTTTGATCGGCATTGATGTCGGATACGGTTTCTTTTTGATAAACAGCGAACCCGCGTTTTATTACGGACTTTTCAGGGTACTGACAATGCTTGCTTTAAATATTTTTCTCGGCGCGTACGGCAACAGGCTGTACTTTAAAAGCGTCCGCAAAAGGATACTGAAACAGCTCGCGGATATGAGCAGCGACGAGGAAAGCAGCCGTCTGCGTATTTTGGCAAAATCGGGCAGGGAAAACGCCTTTAAAGTACAGCAAATGAAGCTTGCACCGATATTTGCATTGATTTGCGTAATACTGCCGTTTTTCTATGACGCGGTGTGCATTATATATTGATAACGAATTAATTATTCCAAAGGAGTATATTTTTATGAGCAACACATCTTCCTGCGCCGTCATTCTGGCGGGAGGACAGGGAAAAAGAATGAAGTCCGAGCTGCCTAAGCCCATGTTCGAGGTTCTGGGAGAGCCTATGCTGGAATGGGTCATGACAGCCTGCGAAAATGCGGACGTTGACGATATGTGCATAGTAACGGGCTACAATGCCGAGGTCATTGAAAATTACATAGGCACGCGGTGTACCACCGTTTATCAGCCCCAGCGCATGGGTACGGGTCATGCTGTTATGATGGCGGTGGACTGGCTGAAGGAACGGCTTGACAGCAACGTGCTTATTGTCTGCGGTGACTCGCCTTTTATTGACAGCGAGACCATTACCGCCGCTCTGGAGCAGCACGTCAAGCAGGACAACGCCGTGACGATCATTACCGCAAATGTCGATAACCCAAAGGGCTACGGCAGAATATTAAGAGGACAAAACGGCGTGACTGGTATTGTTGAAGACAAGGACGCTACCGATGAGCAAAAGGAAATAAACGAGATAAATTCAGGAGCGTACTGGTTCAAAACAGCGCGGCTCATAGAGGCTCTTAACGAAATAAAGCCTAACAATTCACAGGGCGAATATTACCTTACCGACTCGGTTTATATACTTATTAACCACGGATTGCGTGCGGACGCTTATATTTCCACCAACCCTAATGTTGTTTTGGGTGCAAACGACCGCAAGGCACTTTTAATGCTTAATGATACCGCACGGTACACTGTAATCGATAAGCTTATGGCGGACGGCGTTGAGTTCACCTGCACCGACGGCGTTACCATAGGCAGGAATGTTACCGTAGGCGCGGGGACGAAAATTTTGCAGGGCGCTATACTGCGGGGCGAGACCGTTATCGGCGAAAACTGCGTGATAGGTCCCAACTGCCTTATCGAGGACTGCACCGTGGGCAGCGGTGTGATGTTGAACAGCGTTCAGGCGTATCAGTCCCAAATTGACGATGGTGCAAAGATAGGACCGTTTGTACATATCAGACCCAACAGCCATATTATGCCAAAGGTCAAGATAGGCGATTTCGTGGAGGTCAAGAATTCCACTATCGGCGAGAGGACTTCAGTTTCCCACCTTACATACGTGGGGGACAGCGACGTTGGGTCGAACGTAAACTTCGGCTGCGGCGTTGTCACCGTCAATTACGACGGTGAGAAGAAGCACCGTATTTCCATAGACGACAACGCCTTTATAGGCTGCAATACTAATCTTATCTCCCCCGTAAAGGTGGGCAAAAGTGCTTACACCGCGGCTGGCACTACCGTTACTAAGGACGTTCCCGACGGCGCGTTGGCTATTGAGCGAGGTGAGCTTCACTTCAAGGAAGGATTTGGCGACAAGCGGCTTAAACAGCGGAACAGTAAAAAATAATGCAATAGTATACAAAAGAGCAAATGCTTGCTCTTAAAATAAAACCCAAATAAATTTTGTAAAGGGGACTTTTAAAAATGAATCTTCACGGCAAGGATATTAAAATCTTTACAGCCAACTCAAACCCAAAGGTAGCTTCCGAGATAGCACAGCAGCTCGGTCTGCCCCTCGGACAGTCGGAGGTGGTCACATTCTCTGACGGCGAGGTAAGCGTTTCCATTAAGGAGAGCGTCCGCGGCTCGGACGTTTTTGTGGTGCAGTCCACAAGCTCCCCCGTAAACGACCACATGATGGAGCTGCTCATAATGATAGACGCTTTCAAGAGAGCTTCTGCGGGACGCATCACTGCGGTAATTCCCTACATGGGCTACGCAAGGCAGGACAGAAAGGCAAAGGCGAGAGACCCGATCTCTGCAAAGCTTGTTGCTGACCTTATCTCGGTAGCGGGCGCAGACAGAATTCTTTCTATGGATCTGCACTGTCCCCAGATACAGGGCTTTTTCAACATACCTGTTGACCACCTTTTGGGCGTACCGATCCTTGCTCCGTTCTTTGTTGAAAAATTCAAGGACTTTAAAGATAATGTAATGGTAGTTTCCCCCGACCTCGGTTCAGTAACGAGAGCGAGAAACTTTGCCCAGCGTCTGGGAGTACCCTTTGCTATCGTGGACAAACGCCGTCAGAAAGCCAATGTCTGCGAGGTAATGAATATCATCGGCGACGTTAAGGATAAAACCGTAGTTTTGGTGGACGATATGATAGACACGGCGGGAACTCTCTGCAACGCAGCAAAGGCAATAATCGACATCGGCGGAGCAAAGGAAGTCTACGCCTGCGCAACCCACGGCGTACTGTCGGGTCCCGCTATCGAGAGAATTCAAAACAGCGTTATCAAGGAGCTTGTTCTGCTGGACACAATTGCCCTCCCCGAGGAGAAGCAGATAGATAAAATAACCATTATGCCCTGCGCACCTGTATTTGCACAGGCTATACAGCGCATTTATGCTGATAAGCCTGTTTCTCCGCTTTTTAATACTTGATTTATAATTTGATTTTACAGCCACATTCCCCCTCTTTTATAAAGAGGGGTTATCGTGGTTTATGGGGATTGTTTTTGGCGGACTGTCCCACACGCCACGCCGGACGGTTTCCACAAAATAAATAAAAGTACCGAAAAAGAAAAACCGAAAGGAACAATAAAATGAGCATTTTCGACATCTTTAACCAAATAAGCAAGGAAAAACCCGCTCCCATAGGAAAGCCGGAGTATATTATAGTCGGACTGGGCAACCCCGGGGATAAGTACCAAAGTACCCGCCATAACGCAGGCTTTATGACTCTCGACAAGATTGCGGAAAAGTGCGGCGTGCAGATGAAAAAAATACGCTTTAAATCTTTGACCGCAGAGGCGGCAGTGGGTGGCGTACCCTGCCTGCTGATGAAGCCCACTACCTTTATGAACAACAGCGGCGAGGCGGTTGTGGACGCAATGAATTTCTACAAAATACCCGCCGAAAATGTTGTAATATGTTATGACGATATCAGCCTCGAGCCGTCACATATCCGCATACGGAGAAAAGGCTCGGACGGCGGTCACAACGGTATGAAGTCTATTATCTATCTCACCGGCTTTGACAGCTTCCCCCGCATAAAGATCGGCGTAGGGGCAAAGCCACACAAGGACTACAACCTTGCGGACTGGGTGCTTTCCCGTTTCACCGAGGAGGAAATGAAGCTTATGGGCGAGGGTACGGACAAAGCCGTTTCCTCACTGGAGCTTATTGTACAGGGCAGGACCGATGAAGCCATGAACAAATTCAATTCGTAAAGGACGGCATACAATGTCTGATTTATTTATAAAAGCAATTGAAAATTTTCCGCCGTACCGTGATATGCTCGAGGCCGCGGACAAGGGTCAGACCCCTCTTTCGGTCTCTGGCATTTCCGCGGTGCATAAGGCGCACTTTGCTCTCGGTCTCGGTACGCATATCGGCAAACCCATGCTTATCATAACCGACGAGGAAGCCTCCGCAAAGCGTCTTTCGGACGATATAAATTCTCTCTCGGGGGAGACCCGCTCTCTTGTTTATCCTGCAAAGGATTTTACCTTTACAGCCGCCGAGGGAGTTTCCCGCGAATATGAGCATACCCGCCTTGGGGTACTGTCAAGGCTTCTTGCGGAAGAACCGCTTTTTGTGTGCGCTTCCGCAGAGGCTGTCATGCAGACGACCATACCGAAAAATATTCTTGCCGAAAGAACTGTTGCCATAAACACGGGTGACTCGGTGAACATTGAGGAACTGGTTAAAAAGCTTACCGCCGCAGGCTATTCCCGCTGCGAAAAGGTGGAGGGGGCAAGCCAGTTTTCCGTACGAGGGTCTATCGTTGACATCTTTCCCGTGCAGGAGCAGTACCCCATCCGCATGGAGCTTTGGGGGGACGATATCGACACCATGGCGTACTTCGATCCCGAGACGCAGCGGCGTACCGACACGGTGGAAACGATAAAAATTTCTCCGGCAATGGAAACCCTCTTTGAAAGCAAAGAGGTACTTGTTTCCTCCCTTGAAAAGCTTGCAAAAGCCGCAAGGGGCAAGCGTATGGATTTGATACGGAGCAATCTCCAAAGGGACATTGACAGAGTGCGGAACGGTCTTTCTCTGGGCAACATTGATAAGTACCTGCCCGCCGCATACGAAAAAGCGGGGACGGTTTTTGACTTTCTCCCCGATGGCAGCACGGTTATTTTCAGCGAGTACTTCAACGCTCTGGAACGCTCCCGCGGGGTCATGACCCACCACACCGAGGACTTGAAAATTCTCCTTGAAGCGGGGGAATTATGCAAGGGCTTAGAGGGTTATCTCATGGATTTTCCGCAGGTCTACAGCCATGCGGGGAAATTTTCGCTTATACATTTCGACACGTTTTTGCGGGGTACTGATTTA
This sequence comes from uncultured Clostridia bacterium, assembly GCA_947177545.1. Taxonomy (GTDB): domain Bacteria; phylum Bacillota; class Clostridia; order Oscillospirales; family Ruminococcaceae; genus RGIG8773. The sequence goes on from CAMWVF010000001.1 coordinate 15,526, forward strand.
CGCTTCAAAAAGCTTATTTCGGTAAACGCAAACCAGACCGCTCCGTGGGGCGGCGAGATACGCCAGCTTATCGAGGATCTCCACAGCTTCCGTGAGCGGAATTACTCGGTAATAGTTATGGCTGGTTCGGATAAGACCCTGCCCATTATTGCGGACGACCTCCGCGAGGAGGGGATAGACTGCGGCTTCGCTTCCGAAAGCTCAGAGCTTAAAAAGGGTACTGTCCTGCTTATGACAGGCAGCGTAAGCGCAGGCTACGATTACCCCGACGAGGGGACGGCTCTTATCACACAAGCGCAGGCCATGAGTTCAAAGAAAAAATTCCGCAAGGCAAAAAAGGGCGAGGAGATAAAATCTCTTTCCGATATCGTACCGGGGGACTTGGTTGTCCACGCTCTCCACGGAATAGGCAAATTTGTGGGCATACGCAAGCTTGAAATGGAGGGTATTACAAAGGATTACATCACCATTCAGTACGCAGGAACCGACGTTCTTTACGTCCCTGTAAGTCAGCTTGATATGGTTTCCAAATATATAGGTCCCCGTGACAACGGGGCTGTTAAGCTAAACAAGCTTTCCACAATGGAGTGGCAGAAAACACGTGCAAAGGTTAAAAAGGCTGTCAAGGATATGGCTGACGAGCTTATAAAACTGTACGCAAAAAGAAGTCAGACCAAAGGATATGCTTTTGATGCGGACGATGATTTCCAGCACGATTTTGAAGCCCGTTTCCCTTACTCCGAGACGGACGACCAGCTCCGCTCCGTGCAGGAGATAAAGGAAGATATGCAGAAGCCCGTACCCATGGACAGACTGCTTTGCGGGGACGTTGGCTTCGGCAAGACGGAGGTAGCTTTCCGCGCGGCTTTCAAGTGCATGGAGGAGGGCAAGCAGTGCGCGATACTTGCTCCCACAACAGTACTTGCATGGCAGCATTATCAGACGGCGTTAAAAAGATTTGAACACTTCCCCATGAAAATAGAGCTGCTGTCAAGGTTTCGTTCCAAAAAGGAACAGGAGCAGATACTCAAAGAGTTAAAGAGGGGCAATATCGACATGATAATCGGCACTCACCGTCTTGTGCAGAAGGACGTGTCCTTTAAGGATCTGGGACTTGCGGTCATTGACGAGGAGCAGCGGTTTGGGGTTGCCCATAAAGAAAGGTTCAAGGAGACCTTTGCGGGGGTGGACGTTCTTACTCTTTCCGCAACTCCTATACCACGCACCCTTAACATGGCAATGAGCGGTATTCGTGACATGAGCGTTATCGAGGAGCCGCCCATAGACCGTCACCCTGTACAGACCTATGTTATCGAGCACAACATGGGGGTGATAGTTCAGGCAATTACAAAGGAGTTGCGCCGAGGGGGACAGGTATACTATATACACAACAGGATTGAGAGTATTGACTTATGCGCCGCAAAATTGCAGGAAATGCTCCCCGAGGCGAGAATCGGCATTGCCCACGGTCAGATAACCGAGGAACATCTTTCCGAAATATGGCGGCAGCTTATAGAGCATGAAATAGACATTCTCGTCTGCACCACTCTTATTGAGACCGGCGTGGACGTCCCCAACGTAAACACTCTTGTTATCGAGGACGCTGACAGGCTGGGTCTTTCACAGCTTTACCAGTTAAGAGGTCGGGTGGGACGTTCCAGCCGCCGCGCTTTTGCGTACTTCACATTCAAGCGGGGCAAGGCTCTCACGGAAATTGCCTCCCGCCGTCTGGACGCTATAAGGGAATTCACTCAGTTCGGCAGCGGCTTCCGCATTGCACTCCGCGACCTTGAGATAAGGGGAGCGGGTTCGCTTTTAAGCGGAAAGCAGCACGGTCACATGGAAGCTGTAGGTTATGATATGTACTTGCAGCTTCTCAACGAAGCCATTGCCGAGGAAAAGGGAGAAGCCCTACCGCCAAAGCCCGAGGACTGTCTTATCGACATACAGATAGAAGCTCACATTCCCGATAATTATATCGAGAGTCTTGCGGGGCGTTTGGACGTGTACAGAAAAATTGCGTCCCTCCGCACAAACGAGGACAGCATGGATCTGATAGACGAGCTTATAGACCGCTACGGCGACCCTCCCAAGGCTATTCAGGGACTTATCAGCGTTTCCCTTATAAGGAACATGGCAAGCGCCCTGACTATTACGGAAATTTCCCAGAAAAACGGCATAATGTTCTTTTACCTCAAAGCCGCGGAAATGGAGCAGATACAGGCTCTGACGGCAGCGTACAGGGGACGTGTCACGGTGAACGGCGGAGAAAAGGCGTATATTGCCGTAAAAATGAACGGCGACAAGCCTATCGAGCTTATGCAGGGTGTGATTGAGGTAATGACGAAAAAGTCCGCGGTATAATTTTATTTGACATTAAATGGTCAATGGTGTATAATGTAGGGGACGGGTCTCCGTGTCAATGCAGACCGTGTCAATACAGACCATATCAATGCAGACTGTGTCAATACAGACCGTCCCACTATTACAGAATAAGAGGAATTTTTATGCTTGCAAAAATAGATTATGAATCCCTCGCCTTATTTGGAAAATTCGGCGGGGCAATGCTGGGACTGCTTTTGCTTGTGTGGCTGATAGCGGTACTCACCCCGAAAGCCGCAAAGCTCATCGACAGGCTTGCGGGAAAACCGCCAAAAGAACGACCCGAAAGGGTGCAGGATAATATTAAACCCGAAGAATACGAGGTACAGCAGGCTGAGCCTGCACCCTTATCACCCCCAATTTCGGACAACGGCAGTTCCGAACATACAGAGCCCCCTCAAGGGGGGAGTGAGAAAATTATCAATGCGGAAAATTATAAAGTTTACAGCGTTTTTGAGGACAGACCAAAAGACAAAGAATAGGAGGCTTTTTATGAACATCAAAAAAATAACGGCGGCAATGGCGGCTCTGGCGGTTTCGGTAACGGCGGTATCAGTCACGGCTTTTGCGGCGGGAACTAAAGTCCCCCTGACGGAAAAATATTTTCCCGACGAGAATTTCCGTGAGTATGTTACGCAGTTCGACACGGACGAAAACGTAAAAATAAAAAATAATAATTCAAGGTAAAGGTTATAAATATAACCTTTATCATCTAAAAAAGGAGTAATCTAATATGGCAAAGGATAACAAAAAAATGGTGGAAGCGATAACCTCAATGGACGAGGATTTCGCAAAATGGTACACCGACATAGTTAAAAAGGCGGAGCTTATCGAGTATACCTCCGTTAAGGGCTGTATGGTCATTCGCCCCTACGGCTACGCTATATGGGAGAATATGCAGAGAATCCTTGACGGTATGTTCAAGGCTACGGGACACGAAAATGTGTGTATGCCTATGTTCATTCCCGAAAGCCTTTTGCAGAAGGAGAAAGACCACGTTGAGGGTTTTGCTCCCGAGGTGGCATGGGTAACTCACGGCGGCAGCGAAAAGCTGGAGGACAGGCTCTGTGTACGCCCCACCTCCGAGACGCTTTTCTGCGAGCATTACGCCAATATCATACATTCCTACCGCGACCTGCCTAAACTCTATAACCAGTGGGTATCGGTTGTCCGCTGGGAGAAAACAACACGTCCCTTTTTGCGGTCGAGAGAATTTCTCTGGCAGGAGGGTCACACTATTCACGCAACCGCCGAAGAGGCGATTATTGAGACGGAAAAGATGCTTAACGTATATGCGGAATTCTGCGAAAAAAGTCTTGCAATGCCTGTTATAAAGGGCAAAAAGACGGACAGCGACAAGTTCGCGGGCGCGGAGGCTACCTACGCTATAGAGGCTCTTATGCACGACGGCAAGGCTTTGCAGGCGGGTACTTCTCACTATTTCGGGGACGGTTTTGCAAAGGCTTTTGAAATCATGTACACCGACAAGGAGAACAAAAAGGTATACCCGCATCAGACCTCATGGGGCGTTACAACACGTCTTATCGGTGCTATAATCATGACCCACGGCGACGATAACGGACTTGTTCTGCCGCCCGCTGTTGCGCCGATACAGGCGGTAATTGTGCCCATTCAGCAGTTCAAAGAGGGAGTTCTTGACAAGGCGCACGAGCTTGCGGACAAGCTTAAAGCTGCGGGAGTCCGCGTTAAGGTTGACGACAGTGACAACTCCCCCGGCTGGAAGTTTGCGGAGTACGAAATGAAAGGCGTGCCTGTCCGCATTGAAATAGGTCCCAAGGATATCGAGAATAACCAGTGCGTATGCGCATTAAGATACAGCGGCGAGAAGCGGACGGTTTCCCTTGAAAACGGTTTGGAGCTGTTTAAAAACGCTATTGTTGAACTGCTGGGGGAGGAAATACCCGAGGGAATGTTCAATAAGGCTGCGGAAAACCGCGAGAAGCATACTTATAAGTGTACCACTATGGAGGAGATCACAAAGGCTCTGGAGGAGAACGGCGACGGCTTCGTCAAGGCAATGTGGTGCGGCGACGAGGCTTGCGAGGACAAGGTCAAGGAGGTCACGGGCGTTGGCTCTCGCTGCATACCCTTTGAGCAGGAGGAGCTTTCGGACAAGTGCGTTTGCTGCGGAAAACCCGCTAAGCAGATGGTTTACTGGGGCAAGGCGTATTAAGCGGCTGACAGTTTTGTAGGGGACGGGAAAACCGTCCCCTATTGCGTGCGGTATTTTATCGGAAAGGAAACGGGGCACGTCAAAATTTTATATAGCCGATCTGCATCTGGGGCACGAAAATGTTATAAAGCATGACGGCAGACCCTTTGCCGATACGGCGAAAATGCACGACGCCCTTGTGCGGAATTGGAACAACGCGGTTGGACATGACGACGAGGTGTACATTCTCGGCGATTTCGCGTGGAAAAACGCCGAGGGTCTGACGGCTCTGGACGAGCTGAAAGGTAAAAAATTCCTTATCCTCGGCAACCACGACAAGCCCACGGAGGAAATGAAGTCCCGCTTTGAGTGGATAAAGGACTATACTGTCATCAAAGACGGCGCTGACGAGGTGGTTCTGTGTCATTATCCGATAGCGCACTGGTACAACCAGTTCCGAGGGACTGTGCATTGTACGGTCACGTCCACAACAACGCTGACTATCATTCCTTTAAGCGGTACGCCGATATTTGCGGGGATATGGGTATTCCTTTTGAGTGCTATAATGTTGGCTGTATGCTTGAATATATGGGGTACACGCCGAGGACGCTGGAGGAAATAAAAAATGGAAACTGCACGTAATGACAATCTTATAAAAATAGGCGAATTCAAGCAGGAATACAATCAGTTACTGAACACCTCGCTGCCGTGTTTTGAAATTATGCAGTCATCGGGATTGATAAAGCATATTTCCAAACGGCACAGCAGTTGTGTGCAGTATTTGGATAGGATATCCGATATTCTTGAAAATCCCGATTATATCGGCATCAACCCAAAAGAGCACGACAGCATTGAACTTGTAAAGGTTTATGATGATAATGTTTTGATTGCAATAAAACTGGACTGCGATAATGGGTATTATTATCTTGCTTCACTGTACAATATAAGCGGCGGAAAAATGGAAAACAGGCTAAATTCGGGAAGATTGAAAAAATACTTGACAAATTAAAAATTATAGTGTATAATATAAACATAAAAGGAATAGTATATAATTAAGGTTATTGAGGTCAGAAAGGCTCCTGACGCTCCTTTTTACAAAGGAACCTGAGATGATGGGTACGCCGTCCATCCGATAACCGATTATAACAAGGGAACGGTATTTTATGCCGTTCCCGATTTTTATGCGGGGAACAGGGCGCTGGAACAGCAATTAGGTACAAATTGTACAAAAAACAGCCCCCAAAAAAGAAAAAATTGTTCTTGACAATGAAAAAATAAAATGTTATAATAATAAAGTATCCTCGTCCGTATATCGTGACGGACGTGATCCAAGAGGAGGTGTTTTAAAATGGCAAAGATAACCGAGAATTATGAGACCATGGCGGTTTACAGTCTCAAGAACGGCGAAGAGGGAGTTAAGGCTCTTAACGAGAAGTTCACTAAGCTCATCGAGGCAAACGGTACTATGGAGTCGGTAAACGAGTGGGGCAAGAGAAAGCTTGCTTACGAGATCGACGACCAGACCGAGGGATATTATGTGCTTTACACATATTCCTGCAAGCCCGATTTCCCCGCAGAGCTTGACCGTGTGTTCAAGATCACGGACGGCGTTATGCGTTCCCTTATCACAGTGAAGTAATTGACCCGTTCAGACAAAACCGAAAAGGAGGCTGTAAAAAATGCTGAATGCTTGTTCTATCAATAAGGTGATCCTTATGGGAAGACTGACTTCCGATCCGGAACTCAGACAAACTCCCAACGGAATATCCACCTGCCGTTTTACGGTAGCTGTTGACGGCGGAACAAATCAGAACACAAACGAACGCCGCACCGATTTTATCACGGTGAACGCGTGGCGTCAGACTGCTGAATTTGTCTGCAAATATTTTTCCAAGGGCAGACTTATCCTTATTGAGGGCAGCTTGAGAACAGGTTCGTACACCGACCGCAATCACTCCGATGTAACTCACTATACCTGTGAGGTAACTGCGGAAAATGTTTCCTTCGGCGAGACAAAGTCTTCGTCCCAGGGTTCGTATCAGGGCGGCGGAAATTACGCTCCGCAGCAGTTTGCACAGCCCCAGTACAGCCAGTCCGCACCTGCACAGGCAGCTCCCGCTCAACAGCAGGAAGCTGCTCCCGCTGTTGCTTTCGGGGACTTCAACGACTTCGAGGGCATTATCGGCGACGGCGATCTGCCCTTTTAGCGGCAAGATGACGGACTGAAACAAGTTATTTAAAGGAGGTTTCATAATGGAAAAGGATAGAGAGAGAGCTCCCCGCGGCGCAAAGAGAACCCGCAAAAAGGTTTGTATGTTCTGCGCTGACAGGGTTGAAAAGATCGACTACAAGGACGTTGCAAGGCTTAAAAAGTGCATGACCGAGAGAGCAAAAATTCTCCCCAGACGTGTGACAGGCACTTGTGCTTATCATCAGAGAGAGCTTACGGTTGCTATCAAGCGAGCAAGATATATTGCTTTGCTTCCTTACGTTTCAGACTGATTTTGTTATCTAAAGGGACTGCCCGTTTGAGGACAGTCCCTTTTTATTTTGCAATAAAATTTCAATGTGTAATTTGCACAATTTCTGCATAAAATAGTTGCAAGTTTATAAAAAATGTGCTAAAATATATTTTGGCAATAACAGCCTGATTTGCTGTAAAAATTTGTAAAGGACGGTAGATAAAAATGAATAAAGAGCAGTTTCTTGCTAAGATCAATGAAAACCTTCGCATAGACGGCAGAACCGATATTTCTCACGCCACTCCGAAGCAGCTCCAT
>CAMWVF010000002.1 GCA_947177545.1 uncultured Clostridia bacterium
GATAGACACTCTGCCGATAACCGCCGAGCAGCCATACGAGTACCTTGAAGCGAGAGACACTGACGTTGTAAAGCTGAAAAAAAATATAGGTATGCAGCCCTATGCCACCGCCGACGACTGCCTTGCGGAGCTGTGTAAAAGCTATAAGATAGACGAAAGCTATACCGAACGTGAAAAGAGAATTATCGCAGGGGTGCGGTACGAGATGTTCATAAGAAGCTTCTCGCTGTCGAACCGCTACACCTTTGCGGAGGATATCCCAATGGACACGGTGGTAAGGCTCAAGGAGGCTTCCTACACCCTTGACGGCATGGAAATCATTGAAGAGGCTATAAGAATTTATGTGGCAGGGGACGTTGCTCCTCATCTTATAGGCACGGTAGGCGCAATAGACGCTGATGAGTACGCCGAAAACAAGGAGAAAGGCTACGCTCTTAATGATGTTATCGGCAAGGCGGGAATTGAAAAGGCTATGGAGTCAGAGCTTAGAGGAGACAAGGGTACGAGAACGCTGGAGCTTCTCAACGGCGCGGTGATCTCCGACACGGTAACGCAGGAAGCCGTCCCCGGAAACACTATAAAGCTTACCCTTGATATCGACTATCAGCGGGACGTTCAGGAAATTCTTGAAAATCACATTCTATGGCTCAACAATCAGACCAGCGCCAAGGCAAAAGGTACAGAGGCAAATGCGGGGGCGATAGTGGTTCTGGACGCAAAAAACGGCGCTTTGCTCGCTGCGGCAACTTCCCCGACGTATGATATAAACGACTACCTCACAAATTACGCCTCGGTGGTGGGCGGCGAGAACGCTCCCCTCACAAACAGGGCGACTAACGGTCTGTACCGCCCCGGCTCTACATTCAAGACGGTTACCGCAACGGCAGGGCTTAACGAAGGTATCATAAACAGAAATTCCATAATAAGATGCAACACTACCTACACATACTGGGACGATTATAAACCGAAATGTACGGGCTGGCACGGCGGCATAAACGTCATTACCGCGATAGAAAAATCCTGCAATATTTTCTTTTATGATGTGGGCAGGATAATGGGTATCGACACCCTTTCGGACTATGCTTATCAGTACGGCTTGGGCAGTGACGTTTACCTTGAAACAGGAGGAGCAAGGGGTTATTTTGCCACGCCTGCGACCTTGCAGGGCTTCGGTCTGGAATGGAATGCGGGACTTGTAGTGCAGGCGGCGATAGGTCAGTCGGAAACAGGCGTTACGCCGCTGCAAATGGCGGTGCAGGCGTGTACTATTGCAAACAAAGGTGTGCGCTATCAGCCTCATTTGGTAGACAGCGTCTACACCTACAATATGGAGGAAGTGGTGAGCGTTACCCAGCCGACGGTAGTACACACTATACCCGACAAAACGGGGGAGACCTTTGAACTTGTTATTCAAGGCATGAAGCAGGCGGCGAACTATCTGCCCTACAGCTACCCTGCGGTAAGGGATTACTACACCGACTATCTGCTGACCTCTCTCCCCGAGCAGACGGCTATAAAAACCGGTACGCCACAGATGACCTCCAGCGAGGATACAGGCTCGGCGTTTATAGGTTTCTATCCTGCGGACGACCCTGTTATTGCTTTTTCGGGATTTGTTGAGCATGGTGAGTACTCCAAATTTATGATAAAGCAGATCATTGACGCATACTATGATAAAAATTACGTCCCCGAAAAGCCTGTTATCGTTGTAAAGGAGGAAAATCCCGAGGCGGTCATGGCGGGACTGGGCGCATAATATTAAAGCAAGCTGCGGCAATTTGTTCTGCCGCAGCTTTTATTTGTTTTTGGGACAAGTTGACACGTCAACCCAAATGAGATATAATATTTTATGAAAGGAATGCCGTTCCAACTATTATACTTGATTATACTTACAGTAAAACAAGAAAGGAAATATACATATGAAAATACTCATAATACGCCACGGCGACCCCGATTATTCCATAGACTCCCTGACGGAAAAGGGTTGGAAAGAAGCCGATATACTGTCGGAAAGAATCGCTCCGCTGGAGGTGAAAAATTACTACGTGTCGCCGCTTGGCAGGGCGCGGGATACTGCCTCAGCGACGCTAAAAAAAGCGGGCAGGACGGCGGAGACTCTCCCTTGGCTGCGGGAATTTAACGTCCCAATAACCGACCCGAAAACAGGCTTGCAGCGGGGCATACCATGGGATATGATACCGGCAGAGTGGACGGCTGTCCCAGAATATTACGATAAAAATTTATGGTATGAGACGCCTGCGATGCAGTCGGGAAAAATGTCTGAAAAGCTTGCGGAGGTATGGGGCGGTCTCGACGAAATACTGGAAAAACACGGCTACAGGCGGGAGGGCAATTTGTACCGCGCAGTAAAGCCCAACGAGGACAGGATAGTATTTTTCTGCCATTTCGGGGTGCAGTGCGTTATGCTGGGACATTTGTTAGGAATATCTCCCATGATATTGTGGCACGGGCTTATGACGGCTCCCACCTCGGTGACCACCCTTTGCTCCGAAGAGCGGCGTGAGGGCGCTGCGTTTTTCAGGGCAAGTGCAATAGGGGATATTTCCCACCTTTATGCAAAGGGTGAGGAGCCTGCCTTTGCGGGACGCTTCTGCGAGACCTTTGCCAATGCGGAGCAAAGACATGATTAAGAATCTGCACTGCGGGCGCGGAGCAGTTACCTGTTATCTATTTTCTCGGGGTACAAATCGTGATGAGTAAGACGGTCGACTGCAACCTGCTCCCACATTGTACCTTTTTTGCCATAGTTGCAGTAGGGGTCTATAGAAATGCCTCCCCGCGGGGTAAACTTACCCCAAACCTCGATGTACTTGGGATCCATAAGCTTGATAAGGTCTTTCATAATGATGTTCATGCAGTCCTCATGGAAATCCCCGTGGTTGCGGAAGCTGTAGAGATAAAGCTTCAGGGACTTGCTTTCCACCATTCTTTCGGCGGGAACATAGGAAATATACACCGCCGCAAAATCGGGCTGACCGGTTATGGGGCAAAGGCTTGTGAATTCGGGGCAGTTGAATTTCACAAAATAGTCGTTGTCGGGGTGCTTGTTTATAAAGGTCTCCAACACCTCGGGGGCGTAGTCCGTTGGGTATTTTGTTTTTTGGTTTCCGAGCAGGGTCACGCCCTCGGTCTCAGTTTTTGTTCTTCCTGACATTTTAATATCCTCCTTGATTTTTTACACAATAGCGATAATGCGGCATATCAACGCCGCGGTAATGCTTCACAAAAATTTCATCTGATTTAGTCATACCGTTTCGCAGGGCTACGTTCTGCGAAGCGGTATTTGTGTCTCTGATTATCGAGCAGACCTCCTCCGCGCCAAGCTTTGAAAAGGCGTACTCCTTGCAGGCTTTGGCGGCTTCTGTAGCGTACCCGTTATGCCAGTATTTCCTTTGGAACAAGTAGCCGATTTCAAGGACTTCCCTGCCGTTCCAGTCCTGCATAGTAAGTCCGCATTGTCCTATCATCTCGTCGGTTTCTTTAAGGACGACCGCCCACAAGCCGAAGCCGTATTCCTTATACCTTGCAAGCTGCTTGTCCAGCCAGTCCTGCACCATATTGTCATCAAATGCGCCGCCATAGGCGTACATTGTTTCCTCGTCCTGCAAAATTTTGCAGAGGGAATTATAGTCGGACTGCGTTAGTTTGCGGAGGTATAGCCTTTCGGTTTCAAGTATCCATTCTTTGTTTTCCATAATACCAGTCCTTTATGTTTAAAATTCAATAATGACTGTAAATTGCCAATTATAAAAGCGGGTCTTTTACCCCGTTCGCTTCAAACGCCGCAAGCCTGTCCCGACAAGTGCCGCATACACCACAGGGGACGTCGCCACCCTCGTAGCAGCTCCATGTCAGCTCATAGGGAACACCAAGCTCCAGACCCATTTTCACAACCTGCATCTTATTTATTCCCACAAATGGAGCTTCGATTTTTACCTGTCCGCCACTGCCCTCCCAAACTGCTTTGTTCATTACCTCGTTGAACGCGGGGGAACAATCGGGATAAGCATTGCCTGCGGAGTCGTCGGCGTGCGCGCCGTAGAAAATCACACCGCAGTCCTTTGAAAGCGCAACGCTTGCCGCTGCCGCAATAAACAGACCGTTCCTAAACGGCACATATGTGGAGACAGGTGAACCGTCCGTTTTTTCAAGCTGCTCCGCATAGCTTTCGTGAGGTATTTCTTCCTCCGACTGTGCCAGCAGGGAACAGTCACTGTACTGAAAAATAAGGCTAAGGTCAAGTTTGATATGCTCCACGGCGTAGTAGTCCGCAACAGCGTTTGCAGCCTGAATTTCTTTAGTATGCTTCTGTCCGTAGAAAACTGAGAGAGCAACCACATTTTCTCTGCCGTATTTTTTTACCGCCAGCGCAAGACAGGTGGAGCTGTCCACGCCGCCGCTGAATAAAACAAGTGCTTTCATATTAAGTCCTCCAAACCCAAATTAATTAAGAATAAGGAGCAAGGCTCACCCTGCTCCCATAGTACGCAATTATTTATTTTACAGCCGCAGAAAGGCTGAGCCGTTACCCTTATTGGCGTACTTGTATCAAAAAGGATAACATTCTCTCATGGGTAAAATATTTATATATCGTTACTTGACATCGCAGAGCCATATCACCTTTGAGGGACAAGCCGCCGCGCACTTTCCGCAGGCGGTGCATTTGCTGTAGTCAATTCTCGCAAGATTGTTTTCAACATGGATAGCGTCATGCTCGCACTTTTTCTCGCAGAGCTTGCAGCCGATACAGCCGCTTTTGCAGACGCTGCGGACGATTTTTCCGATATCGGTGGAGGAGCAGCAAACGTCGATTTTCTTGTCAATGTCCCGAAGCACGATAAGCTTGTCGGGACAAACTTTGGTACACAGTCCGCAGCCTATGCACTTTGTTTTGTCAATACGCGCAAGACCGTCCTTGATGACGATAGCGTTTTGCGGGCAGACCTTTGCGCAGTCCCCGAAGCCGAGACAGCCGTGTGTGCAAACCTCCGAGCCGTTGTAGAAACGGTTCGCCGCCTTGCAGGACTGTACGCCTTGGAAAATAAATTTGCTCTCCGTAGCGTTGCAGTCCCCGCTGCAAAGTACAACAGCGATTTGGGGGACAACAGCCATTTCCTCCATGCCCATGACCTCTGATATTTTTTTAGCGCACTCCGCGCCGCCGGGCTTGCACATATTTGTGGGGACGCCGTTTTTTACAATGGCGTTTGCGTAGTCCCCGCAGCCCGAAAATCCGCAGGCGCCGCAGTTTACCTGCGGGAGAATTTCGTTCACCGCTTCAATGCGTTCGTCGGTTTTGACTTCAAAAATTTTTGAGCAGACGGTGAGGAGCGCTCCCGCCGCAAGACCAATTGCGCCGAAAACAAGCATCGGCAGAATGTATGTAGACATTTTTTCAAATCACACTCCTATTAGAGGCAAGATACAAGAATTACTTACCCGCCCCTTGATAGGGGCTTTGTAAAATAAATTTACGCCGTTTTTAAGGTGCGGCAGAACAAGGCTGTAAGTACTGCCTACCCAAAGAGTCCCGAAAATCCCATAAAGCTTACCGAAACAACGGAAGCCGCGATAAGCGTTGCGGGAACGCCCTTGAACATCTCGGGGACGTTTGCCGCGTTCACCCTCGACCGTACCCCGCTGAATATCACAAGCGCAAGGGAAAATCCAAGACCCGCTCCCACGGAGTTTACAACGGACTGACCTATATTGTATCCGCTGTCGGTGTTGAGGATAGTTACGCCAAGGACGGCGCAGTTAGTTGTGATAAGCGGCAGAAACACGCCGAGAGAATTGTAAAGAGCGGGGACTTTCTTTTTCAGTATCATTTCCACAAGCTGTACAAAAAGGGCGATTATCAGAATGAACGCTATGGTTTTCAGATATTCAAGTCCCATAGGCACAAGTACCAAGGTGTAGATAGGATATGTACACAATGTCGCGCAGACCATTACAAAGGTTACAGCCGCTCCCATGCCAACCGCGCTGTCAAGCTTTTTTGATACGCCCAAAAACGGACATATACCCATAAATTTTGAAAGTACAAAGTTATCTGTAAGCATTGCGCTTAACAAAATCACAAGCAGACTTTTCATTCGGCAGCAGCCTCCTTTGCATTATCTTCATTTTTATAGCTGGGACAGTTTTTCGCATTGGGACAGTTCGCACAGCCCACCTGCTGAGGCGGCTTCTTGTTTGCGATTTTGTTGACAACCGCAATAAGTACGCCAAGGGTGAAAAATCCTCCCGCAGGCATGATAAACATACCCATCGTGACAGGCAGGTGCAGATCCATGCCGAACCACTGACCGGTACCGATTATCTCACGTATGCTTCCCATTGTGAACAGGGAAAGAGTAAAGCCAAGACCCATGCCTATAGCGTCTAAAATGGAGGGGAGAACCTTGTTCTTTGAAGCGAAAGCCTCTGCCCGTCCGAGAATTATGCAGTTTACCGTGATAAGAGAAAGGAACAGTCCCAGACGGTCGTAAAGGTCGGGGAGATAGCCTTTCATAAGGAATTCGATAAGGGTAACAAAGCTTGCGATAACTACTATAAAGCAGGGCAGACGCACCGCTTTGGGTATGATATTTTTAAGCAGCGAAATTACCGCGTTGGAGCAGATAAGTACAAAAGTCGTCGCAAGTCCCATGCCTATGCCGTTTGAGGCGGACACCGTCACCGCCAGCGTGGGACACATTCCAAGCAGAGTAACGAGCGTGGGGTTTTCCTTAATAATACCCTTTGTAAGCTCGTAAAGATTTCCCTTTTTAGCCATTACTCGTCAGCTCCTTTCATTTCCTCGTATGCAGCAAGCGCGGTTTTTACGGCGGTGTACATTCCGTTGGAGGAAAATGTGGCTCCGCTTATCGCGTCAAGCTCGAAGCCGCTTCCCGAGGAACCGCTTGCCGCCGCGTCTATTTTCAGCCGCTGTATTTCCTCTCGTGTACCCCATACAGCTTTTGCTTTTACCTTTGTTTCCTCCGCCTCGGCTGAAACCGTGTCGCCGTACACAACGCCCTTGAATTGATTTTTGAAGCTTTCCTCCTGCACCTTTGTGCCGACCCCCGGGGTCTCCCCGATAGTCATTACGGAAACTCCGCTTACCGCCCCGGAGCTGTCAAGACCTACAAGTACGTGAAGTCCTCCCGATGAGTAACCGTCGGCAGTAATCTCAAAGGCGGTGTTCTCTCCGTCGAAAAGCACGGAGGTAACGCCATCATAGGTCAGTACCGTACCGTCGTCGTTTTTGAGCATTTCAAAGCCCTCGGCAGCGCCGTACACCTCGGTAAGTCCCGCAGTGAGCTTTTCGGTAATAACGCCCGTTGTGTCAACATATGTGGCTTCGTATGCCGCAACAAGCAGTCCGCAGGTTATAATACATATTAAAGTAAGCACCAACGGGGGCTTTATTTTTTTCTGAAACATTATGCGTTACCTCCTTTTACCGGCTTTTTTGCGCCAAGCGGCAGGGTCTTTGTCAATCTGTCAATATAAGGCGTAAGCAAATTCATAAGCAGGATAGAGAAAGACACTCCCTCGGGGTAGCTGCCAAAGCTCCTTATTATAAATGTAATAAGTCCGCAACCTATACCGAAAATTATCTTGCCCCACATTGTAAGAGGCGTTGTTGCGTAATCCGTAGCCATGAAGAACGCGCCTATCAAAAGTCCTCCCGCAAGTACGCCGTAGACTGTCTCCACCGCGCTGCCCGTATAAAGCAGCGTCAGCAGCGCGAACGAGCCGATAAACGCAAGAGGTGTTGCGGGGGAGATTATTTTCGTGAAGATAAGGAAAAGTCCGCCGACAATAAGAGCCGCAGCACAGGTCTCGCCGATGCAGCCGCCTGTTTCGCCGAAAAACATTTCCGAAAGGGTAAAGGGCGCCATTTTGTACGCCGCACCGTTTTCGGTATAATTCAGCCAGCTTGCCGCAAGAGGTGTCGCGCTTGTTTCCGCGTCCACAACGCTTGTGTACCAGTAAGGCTTTACCCAGCCCGACATCTGCCCCGTAAAGGAAAGCATAAGAACTATTCTTGCAGCGATAGCAGGGTTTGCGAAATTCTGACCTATGCCGCCGAAAAGCTGCTTTATAACAACAATAGCAACAAAGCTGCCGATAACGGGAATGTAAAAAGGTACGGTAGCGGGAAGGTTCATTCCCAGAAGCAGTCCGGTAACGACTGCGGACAGGTCGCCCACGGTCTGTTCACGCTTCATGACAATTCTGCAAAGAGCCTCAAAAATTATACAGCAGGCTATGCACATTGCCAAAACAAGAGCCGCTCTCGGTCCGAAAAACACGCAGCCCGCAGCAGCCGCAGGCACAAGTGAGATAATGACCATGAGCATTATCCTCGCCGTTGAAGCGTTGGAGCTTCTGTGAGGCGACGGTGAAACAAATAATCCTTTCAAATCAGATCAATCCTTTTATTATATTTTGTTGTATGGCAGGGCTGTTTAACGTCCCGCAAAATATTATTTTCTTGGTATCATTGCCTTAGCCAATTGATTTATTTCCGCGAGAGGACGGTGCGCAGGGCAGGCATATGAACAGCAGCCGCAGTTCATGCAAAGGGTAACTTTAAGCCGCTTCAAATCCTCAATATCCTCCGCGTTGTATGCGCTTTCGATAAGCACGGGCATAAGGTTAAGGGGACAAGTACGCACACATCTTCCGCAGCGTATACACGCCGTTGTTTCAGGCAGCTTTCCCTCCTTAAACGCAAGTATGGCATTGTTGTTTTTTACCACAGGCTGGTCGGTGTCGTACAGACAAATACCCATCATGGGACCGCCGTACAAAACCTTTTTTGCGCCCTCTGCGCCGCAGTACGCCAAAAGCTCCGAGACCCTCGTGCCAATGGGTACAAAATAGTTTCCCGCATTTTTCGTCACAGCGTTTCCGTCAATTGTAATACGCCGTTCCACCAACGGCATACCGTTTTGAGTGTAGCGGTAAATGCTTGCCACCGTTGAGACGTTCATGACCATTACGCCTTGATTTGCGGGCAATTCTCCCTCCGCAACAATACGGTTGGTAGCCGAAAATATTATCACCTTTTCCGCTCCCTGCGGATAGGACGACGGCAGGGTAACAATGTCAATAGATTTTATATCCGCAGTCTTCTGCTGCATAAGCTTGATAGCGTCGGGTTTGTTATCCTCGATACAGACTTTACACAACGGAATACCGCAGTATTTCTGTACCAAAAGTATACCCTCGATAATGTCCGAACTGCTTTCCATAAGCTCCCTGTAATCGCTTGTTATGTAGGGTTCGCACTCCGCCGCATTGATGACAAGAGTGTCTATTGGGGTTTTCACAGCGTCAAAGTTCAGCTTGATATGGGTAGGGAAGCCCGCGCCTCCAAGACCCGTCAGACCGCTTTCCCGCACCGCCGCGATAAGGGACTGCTTGTCGGTTATCTCAGGTACGGTTATGTCGGGGCACACTGTCTGCAATCCGTCCGTCTCGATGACCGCAGCCTCGCAGACTGCTCCGTTTGCAAGCAGGAACTGCTCAATATCCGTCACAGTTCCCGAAACAGAGGAGTGTACAGGGGCGGACATAAAAGCGTCCGTGTCTCCAATTTTCTGCCCCACAGCGACTGTATCGCCCTTTTTGACGATACATTTGCAGGGCGCGCCCATGTGCTGTGACATGGGTATGACCACGCTCCTCGGCAGCGGGAAATCGGCTGTCTCACAATCACGGGTGTTCTTGTTGTGGTGCAGCTTTATACCGTTAAGTTTGCTCATAATATTTTTCCTTTCTGTATATTTATTTAACTATTATTCTTTAAGTAGATTTATTTGCGTTCAAAAAATGTGTTTACAATAAAAAGGGGGTATGTTATAATAAAGGTAATAAAAGGCAAGCTCAAATCAATGGGCGTTGTACCGCCAACTTTAAAATAAGAGAAAAGCAGTAACATCTGCGTGAAAACAGATTCTATAGCAATCCTTAAAATATATTCATATAATTTGTAGGGGATGGGGTTTCCCGCCCCTACAACAAGGCATTATTTTATAGGTTTGCTATAATAAGAAGCACATAATCAAAAGCTAAAAATTAATCGATAATCTTCGGAAAACATTGTGGGATTGACAAAACCGGTGTAAAGCCGTGCCGCTTTGCACCTATTGCTTTTTGGCGTCAAGGACGCTTTTTTGTAATATCGGGAACACCGCTTTCAGCACGATCCCCGTAAAAATACCAGTCCCCACGGAGGCAAAGATAAGCACAGGCGCATAGGCAAAGGTGTACGCCGTACCGAGAATTACCGCCGCCGCGCAGAGTTGTCCCGCCGAGTGGGCGATCGCCCCCAGTACGCTTATCAATATATATGAACATCGGGTTCGTCTGAATAACAGAGCCGTCACAAGAAAAGCCGCCATGCTTCCGCAGAGGGACATTACTCCTGCCGTGACTCCTCTGGTAAAAAGAACCAGCATTGCTTTCAGCAGAACAAGCGCCGCCGCCGAGGGCAGATTTATGCAAAGTATCGCCGCCATTATCACAATGTTGGAAAGTCCAACCCGCATACCGGCAGGCAGGAACACCGACAGCAGGTTTTCAAGGGTGTTCAAAGCCCCCGCAAGAGCGAAGATCAGTCCCATTAAAGCGGCATAGCGAGCCGCCGACATTTTTTTCGGAATCATCATAATACAGCGTCCACACCGCTTTCCTTGGTACTTCCTTTTATCTGCACGACTATTTTATTTGGCACGCATATTATAGCCTCGCCTTGCCCGGAAATCTTACCCGTCCTTATGCAGGTCTTGTCGCCGCAGCCGCTTGCCGTCACGGAGACAGCCCCGTCCCCCGCGGTAAAGACCATGTCGGGAACCTGGGGAAATGTGTATTCTCCCGAGCCGTCCAAAGGTATCTCGGCAATAACGCCGCCGTCATGCAGGACAACAGCCGTCCCGCCGCCGCTGTCGGGCAAAAGGGTGTAAAACACAAGCACTGCCGCAATTATTGATACTATTATAAATACGTCCCGCAGGCGCAGGAGCTTTCTTTCATTATTTTCCATTTTATTTCCTGTAAAACATTGAATTTAAGCATACTATTTTATTTTACAATACTTTGGGACGATAGTCAATAGAAAATTCATATTTAATAATTAATTATGAATAATGGAATAATTCCCCATAAAGCAAATTAAAAATTTGTTCGAGGATAAGCTGGCGCAATTGTTAATTATCAATTATTAATTGGTTCAAAATATATTACTAATAGTATAATGTTCAGGAAATATTAACTGTCAGAAAAATTTTTTTGAAAAAATCGAAAAAAAAGCTAAAGTTTTTCGGAAACCTGCCGATAAAAAATATAGAGGGATTTTTATCTAATGTCATAACTATGCCCGCACGCCAATGCGGTGCATAAAATTGAACCGAAAGGACGGGATTGCTTTTATGGAAATTAATAAATACGGTTCGGTAATGTCCGCCTATGTAAAAAGCTCTTATGAGCCTGTTAAGCGGGAACGCGTCGGAGCTTCGGCTAAAAACACCGACAAGGCTGAATTTTCCTCCGTTTCAAAAGACGGCGGAGTTTCTCAGGCTAAGGCTTCGGTAAAAAGAGAGATCGAGAGCTTTGCTTCTTCCAAGAAGATAGCTGCTTTGAAAGCTATGATCGCCGACGGCTCTTATAATATTTCTGCCGAGCGCGTTGCAGCTTCCATTATGGACAGCTGACGCTTGTCGGCTTGCACGATCCTATAACATAACGGGGATAACCATTTATTATACAATTTGTAATAATCTTGTATGATTATACGAAAGGAAAAGAGATATGCCCAATTACAAAAAAATAATTATGTTTTTTGATGAGTATATTGCTCATTACAAAAGCTTTCTCAAGTTTGAATACGCCAAAGCTGACATGATAAACAAGGGATTGGTGGAGCAGCTCAGCGACTCGCTTACAACGGAGCAGGCTCTTATAATGAAAACAAACACCTTTGAAGCAAGGCGGATAAAGCTTGTGGAAGGCTGCGGAGATACTTTCGCCGAGCTTATAGACGGAGCTCCCGAGGAGCATCGTGAAAAGCTCAAAAGCCAGCACGAGGAGCTCTCGGAAATAATCTATAAGATAAAAGAGCTCAACGACGGAGCGGGCGCAATAGTATCGGAAAGACTCAAAAAAATACAGAAGCGCACCGCTGAGCTGGACGTTTACGACGGCAAGGGCGCATTAAAGCGGGAACACGCTACAAAATCCGCTATTTTCAGAAACGTTTAAGGTAGGAAAGGATTGATCATAAATGGCATCGAGTTTTATGGGTCTGTATGTTCAGCGCGACGCTCTCAACATTGCACAGAAATCGCTGGATATCGTAGGAAACAATATTTCAAACATTAAAACAACAGGTTACACAAGGCAGAGGGTGGACGTTTGCTCCGTAGGCTATGCAAAGGGTTCACTCTGCTACAAGAACTCCATCGAGCTTTCGGGAAGAGGCGCTGAGGCTGTAGGCGTTGCTCAGCTCAGAGACAAACGTCTTGACCAGCACGTAAGAACTTACAGCGCGGCGCTCTGCAATTCAGGAGTAAAGATGGACGCTCTCAGCAAAGTCGAGGATATCTTCGACAGCATAGAAGCTGATACGAGAGATACCGACGGAAAGGATCTGGGCGTAAGCTTCGCTTCTATAGTAAGCAAGCTGAAATCCGCCCTCCAAAGCTACTCCGTCGATGACGCTGACAGAAACGTAATGGCAAGCACAACTCTCAACGCCGCAAAGAGCCTTGTTGAATGTATCAACAAGTACGCCAACGATATCGACAAGGTATCTAATGTCGTTATAAGCGACACAAAGGACACCGTTGACAGAATAAACCAGCTCTTTGAGGAAATGGGCAGTATCAACAAGGAGATCAAGGACGCTTATGTTGCTATGGGATATATCACCAGCAGCATGGATAACTATCAGGTACAGAACCAGTACGGCCCCCTTGAGCTCAAGGATAAAATGCACCTGCTCCTTGACGAGCTTTCGCAGTACGGCAACGTTGATGTTGTAGAGGAAAACGACGGTACCTTCACTGTTAAGTTTGCGGACAGTATCGTTGTAAAGAACAAGTACTACGCTCAAATGGCTATGACCGAGGTTAACCCCCGTCCCACAGAGCTTGGCTTTGTTCTTTCAAGCAACGATATGCACTTCAAGCCCAAAACCGACGCCGCTGGCAACGTTATAGACGCTTACGGATATGTCGATACAGATGTGGACTATAGAATAAGAGGTCTTAAGGATAAGGACGAATGGTATAAGCTCAACTTGTCCGTGGGCACAGGCGGAAATGCACAGGTGCTTTTAAGAAGCGAAGATTACAAGGGTGAGCTTCTTAATATCACAGGCGGTCATGACGGCAGGGCTGTTCCGCAGTATCTCGAATCCGGTGCGTTGAGAGGTCTTCTGGACGTTTACAACGGCAGAGGAGAATTATTTGCCGACGCAGCGGGAAAATATGAGAATGTTACAAAGCAGGTCGAGGTGGCAAACAAGGCTCTTCAAGACTTGGCGGCGTACAATCTCGACCCCGACAGCTTCTCTCACGGCGAGGTGGAAAAGCTTAAGGACACAATCGAAAACGCTATCGGCGCTGACATCACAAAGGTTACAGAGACAGCCGCTGACGGCAGCGAGATTGAAAAATATGTTGTAAAGCTCAACAATGTCGAGCTTCTTGCGGCGGACGGAACCGTTCAGCAGCTTGAAGTGAACACCGAACCTACCCAGGATTTCGCAACCGTGACAGTTCAGGGTACAGGTAAGCTTGTAAGACAGATATACACCAACCAAAGCCAGGGAATCGAGTATTACAGAGACCTGCTCAACTCCTTTGTAAAGACTATGACGGACGAATTCAACGGCGCATATTCGGGCTTTGACGTTAAGGTGGATACTGCCGAATACGTAAACAGCTACGCAATGCAGCTTGATGAATACAACAGGAATCCGCAGGCTTCCGACCTTACAAAGCAGGACGTGCAGGATATAATAGATAAGCTCCAAAAGGTGGACGGCGTTACCGTATCGGGCAACGACGGCGAGTACGTTGTAGAGTACACAGACGCCAACAACAAGACATATACAATCGTAAACGGAGCAAATACAGGCAGCACACTCAACAAGCTCGACAAGGACGATCTTCCTGTAGACAACCAGACCTCGATAATCAAGGACGTTAACTACGAGCTTTTTACATACGACAAGGATTCCTTCAGAACCGCGGCTCTCGATATGAGAGTAGGCGAGGAATGGCTGAAGAGACCCGAGATAATTTCCGACCCAACAAACGACAACGACTATGAGGAACTGCAAAACAAGCAGATCAACAAGCTTCTCGGAGTTTTCGGAACGCAGCTCACTATTTTTGATGATTACGGTCATAAGTTAGAGACAAAGCACACTCCGGAGGATTTTGTTGATTACATTTGCATAGAGCTGGGTCAGCAGGTATCGCTGGAACAAACCGTATACGAAGTAACAGACATTGCGCTTACTCTGTACGAGAACGAAAGAAGCGACGTTATGGACGTTTCAATGGAAGAAGAGGGCGTGGATATGCTGAACTATCAGAAATGGTACAGCGCTATTTCAAGAATGGTATCCACTATGGACGAACTTCTCGACAAGCTTATCAATAATACCGGCATAGTCGGATTGAGATAATCAACTGACCTTGGAACGTTATATTAAGAAAGGAATGATCACCAATGATGAGAGTTACCGATAAAATGACAACCGGAACTTTTCTAACTAATAACAGGCGTCTGCGCAGCAATTTGCTGGGAAGCTATACCAGAATAATGACCCAGCGCCGCTTCAACCGTGTTTCGGAGGACAGCATCAACGGCGCAAAGGCTATGATAATCCGCCGCGACCTGAGAGACCTTGATATTTACGACAGCAATTTAAGCTCCATAAAGCAGCTTTTCACCGAGGCTGAATCTTCTCTCACACAGATAGCCCATAAAAATTACATCTCAGTTGAGGAGCAGCTTGTTGCCGCAACAAACGGCACTCACGACCAGATGGAAATGAACATCTTCGCAACTACTCTCGACCAGATCGCTGACAGTATGGTCAATACTCTGAACGCGGATTTCAGTGAAAGACAGATATTCGGCGGAACAAACAACAGTACTCCTCCCTTTGAGATCGGAAGATACTGCGTTACCGATGAAAACGATACGGTAATTTATCCTCCCTACTTCTACGATTACTATGTAGGTGCCGAAGCTACCCAAAATCAGATCGCTGATGCAAATGAAGCACTTGCAAAGCTTGCGGAACACAATACAAACGGTACTTCTGCGGAAGAAAAGGATTTCGTTTCAATGACTCAGACACTTAAAAAGTTGAACGTAGAGGTCGGAGTGAACGAGGACGGCAAATATACCGCAACTGTAACGACCGACAACGGTAAGGGCGATAAGATTACTATTCTTTTGCCTGACGGAACACATCAGGACTTTGTTTACGGCGAGGGTGAAAATCCTGTTATCGCTGAAGTTGAAGCTGCTGCTGCAAATATTACCGCAAACGGCGCGGTAAGCAAAGCTGACGCGGAGGCTCTTGCAAAGCTTAACCTTACCGCCGAGGTGGACGACGCAGGCACGGTTACTTTCAAGGACAGCAAGGGCATTATCGTTAACATGGCAGGCGGACTCCCTGCGGAGATCAAGGACAAAGTTCCCAAGGAGATAACTGTTTCGGTGGGAACCGAAACAGTATCAAAGCAGATAGAAAACGAGGTCAAGTCCCAGTTTGAAATGGTGGACGTTCCACGTTCGATAACATATAATGGTATCCCCGTTGACTTTGATGTTATGCACAAGATGACCGACGCAAATGGAAATAAGTTTGATATTCAGATAGGCTCGAAGTACACAATCAAAAAGCTTAACGACGATTTCACATGGAGTGAGGGCACTGAGATAGCTCCCAACGTTGAAGCGGCTGTCAAGGGAAGAAACAATTCGCTTATCTTCCCGGGTTCCGATCCTGTATATGTTGATATCGGCATAGGCATGAAATACGACAAGGACAATGATTACAAGGTTGATCCTCAGACAGCTCTCGATACTGCATTCAACGGAGCTGCCATCATGGGCTGCGGTCTCGACGACGACGGCTACAGCAAAAACCTTGTGCAGCTTGTTCTTGACGCGGCAAGAGCTCTGAGAAACGGGGATCAGTCTACTCCGAACGCTATCATCGACAAGGCTAACAAGGCTAACAATAACGTTATTATCGAGATCGCCAATATCGGTTCAAAGCAGAACAGCATAGAGTTCTACGAGCAGAGGAACGAGGATTCCAGATACAACCTGAGAGAACGTCAGAACATTGTTGAGGGAACGGATATGGAAACCGAGATAAGCTATTGGGAAAGCCTCAGAGCGGCTTATGAGGCTTCTCTTAAAGTCGGCACACAGGTTATTCCGAATTCTATTTTCAACTACATTTAAGCAGAATTTAGGTTCCCATAAATGCAAATTTGCATATCGGCGTAAGCTTTGTTCTTTCAGCCGGCAACAAATGAACGAAAGGAGAAAGCCTCCCTGCGGCGCGAGCGGCTGACTTACGGGGGCGGATTACTGATATGGAGCAATTGTTAAGTATTAAACACATTCCAATTAAAGTTGAAGTAAAGGTTCAGCGGGCAGAGCTGAAGCCTGTTGAGGACAGCGGCAAAACAGCTGCTGCGCCCTCCGTAAAGGTATCTTCAAAGCAGGGGGGAGGACTGCGTTTACAGGCTGAACCGTACAGGATCGACCTTTCCGAGGCAAGGAACTATGATGCGTATATCCCTTCGACGGGTACGGGTAACGGTATCACCCTTACTTATGAGGCTGTAGCAAGGCTTGCTGACGGTACACAGAAAAGCGGAGAGGCAAACGGGACTCAGCGCAAGAAGCCTTCAAGCGTTGAAGCAGCGCTCCGTTCACTGCCGAGAAACCGCAACAGAGCTGTAAGCTATAATAACGGTACACTGAGTATAAATTATCAGATGAATATGCCGTCTTCCGTTGAAACAGCGGCAGCTTCAAGCGACCCTGTGGAGGCGATACAGTTTACGGAATTTGAGTTTGTTCCGGGCAGCATAGAGTTTATAATCACTCAAATGCCCGAGCTTGACATTGAGTATCTGGGAGATCCGATATATTTCCCAAGAAGCGCCGACCCCAACTATGAACCGCCGCTTGACGTGTTCGCATGATGAAAGGTGACCCTATGATCGTTAATACAAGAGATTTCGGCGAGCAGGAAATTGCCGAGGATAATATCCTGAAATTTCCTAACGGCATTTATGCCTTTGAGGATCAGCACAGGTTCGTGATGCTTTCTCCGCTGGGCAACGATGTGTTCCCTGCATGGCTCCAGAGTCTTGACAACGAAAATCTTTGCTTTATAGTGTTTGACCCTGAACAGATAGTAAAGGATTATTCGATCACGGCAGACGCGGAAAGTACAGCCGCAATCGAAAAGGGCAGGGAAACAAGCATAAGATATCTAAGCCTTGCGGTTGTGCCGGAGGAGTACAAAAATACTACGGTAAACCTCAAAAGCCCGATAATAATCAACGCCGATAAAATGCTTGCGGCGCAGACTATTGCGGCGGAGGATTATCCGATAAAATTCCCCATCTTTAAAAAGGAGGGAGAATAAATGCTGGTTATAACCCGAAAAAACGGCGAGGGGCTGCTGATAGGCGAGGACGTAAGGGTAACGGTGGTCGAAACTGCCAAGGATCGCGTAAAGATCGGCATTGACGCTCCGCCCAACGTGAGGATCATCAGGAATGAACTTTTCGATACTGAAAAATTTAATATGCAGGCAGCTCTGCACAAATCCGCTGCGGATCTGCTGTCAATAATCAAAAGTCAAAATTAAATTACAATAAAGAAAGGATGATTTGTATGTCGTCAATTTCAAACAGAAACATGATGTCAGGTCTTATTTCAGGTCTTGATACCGAGCAGATGGTCAAGGCTATGACCATGAATACCAAAAACCGCATAAACAGTCAGAAGCAGAAGCTTCAGACGCTTACATGGAAGCAGGAGAGCTATCGCGACGTTATTTCCAAGATCTCTGAATTTAAGGAAAAATATCTTAAGATCGACGCAGAAAATTCCATTATGGCTAACAGGGTAATGAAGAAATATATTTCAGAATCCTCAAACGATAAGGTGATTACTGCGACCGCTTCTTCAAACGCTGTTAATGCCAAGTACACCATCAAGGAGGCTCATGCCGCAAAGGCTGCGGAGCTTTCTTCAGACGGAGCTATATCAACGGGAGAGATCAAGCTTGATTTTTCCAAAACAGTTTCGGGAAAAGATTATAAAATTGAAATGACACTGGACGGCATTACAAAGAATGTTACATTCAGAGGCGGCGCAAATGCCGAAGAGTCAAGAAAGAATTTTGCAGCTGCTGCAAATGCTTCATTCTCCGAGGTAATTGGCGCCGGCAAGAAGTTTGAATTCAGAGAGGGAACAAACTATATCTCCTTTAACGGCAATAATGACGGTGTTTTCCATACGTTCAGCATCGGATACAACTCCGAAGCTGTAGGTCTTGCAAATACCGCTTACAACAGGGTCAATACAAATTCTGCGATCGGCAGCATCGGCTTTAATCAGGCTTTGATGAATACTTCCGACGGCAAGTACGCTTTCAATATCAACGGCGTAGACTTTGAGTTCGATAAGGACACTACTATTTCAAGCATTATCAGTGCTGTAAATAATTCCGAAGCAGGCGTGAAGCTTTCTTTCAGCAACGTTTCACAGAGCTTTACCCTCGAAACAAAAGATACAGGCGACGCTTCCGAGATAAATGTTTATCAGAAGAAGGGCAATCTGCTTAATGCAATGTTCAATATTGATTCCTCTAAGCTCACTCCGACAAATGCGGACGTTTCCGGAATGGTTACAGCTTTGGGACAGAGAACCACAAACATTACCCTTGCTGACGGCAACGATTTTGAAAACGGCAGCCTGACAAGCAACAAGTTTACGATCAAAATGGCTGTTGACGGTGAAAACTATAAAAACTATGAGCTTGACCTTGCCGCTCTTAACGACGGAAATACCCACAGTGACAATGAAATAACCGAAAAGCTTACAGAAGCCTTTAAGAAAGCAATGGGTTCTGATTTCACAGACGATCTTTCCGTAAGCTATAAAGACGGAAAAATGAGTATTATTTCTGAAAAGGGCGCTTCAACAATTGCTATCGATTCAACGGACGCAGATACTCAAAAGCTTATTTCAAGCACAACCAACAACAGCGCGCTTTATCCCGCAGACGAATCCTATGTTGTTGCGGACGGCGTTTCGGAAATGAAGTTCATGCTCAACGGCGAAGAGGTTACTGTTACTGCAAGCAACCCCTCTACAGGTATTATGGCTAAGGATCTTATAGACGCAGGTATCATCAAAATGCCTACAGCAGGCACATTTATTGCTGCCGGGATGTTTCTCTTGTTGACGGCGCAGATGAAAGCACAGATCCTGCCGCTGCATTTATGCAGAAATATTTCGGAAAGACCACGCTTACAGGAGCTAAGGACGGAGAGATCATCACCAAACGCGGCGAAAACAGTATACTTGAGATCAGCAGCGACGGCAAGAACTTTACAAAATACTCCAGCGCAACAAATCTCTTTACATTTGACGGCACAACTATCAACCTTACAGAGGCTAAGGATTTCGTTGCCGCTTCTGAAGATGATTATATAACCGTTGAGACCAAAAAAGACAACAGCGCTATTAAAGATGTTGTTGTACAATTCGTTGACGATTACAACAAGCTTCTTGAAGATCTGTACAAGGTAACTTCAACATCACGTCCAAAATCAAGCGGTTCTTACTATGATCCTCTTACCGAGGAGCAGGAAGAGGAGATGTCTGACAAGGAGATCGAAAAGTGGAACGAAAACGCTAAGGTAGGCTTGCTGTACCGCGACAACAATGTCCAGAAATTCCTTTCCGAGATCAGAAGCGCAATGATTACACGTGTTGACGGCTTCGGTCTTGCCGATTTGGGAGTTACTCTTACAAAAGAGTGGAGTGACAACGGCAAGCTTGAGATAGATGAAAGCAAGCTTGATTCTGCTATCGAGGCTTACGGCGATAAGGTAGCTAACCTGTTCACCGGCGAAAACGGTCTTGCTTCAAAGCTCGACAGCGTTATAAACAAGGCTATCTCCACCGATACCAAGAAGTATGGCTATCTCTCTCAGATGGCAGGTATTGAGGGTACAAAGACCGACAAGGATAACTTGATCTACAAGCAGATGGAATCCATTAACAAGGTCATCGAAAGACTTACAACAAAATATGAAAATGAGCAGGAGCGTTACTGGAAGCAGTATACGAGACTTGAAACGCTTATGGCTCAGATGCAGTCTTCATTGTCCTACTTCGAGCAGTAAAAAACAAGATCAAGAGGTCGGGTGATCTGACCTCTTGATTGTAATTTCAAATTTTTAATAGGAGGACCGTCATAATGCAGCAGAATCCGTACCAGAAATTCATGCAGCAATCAGTTACGACAATGACTCCGGGACAATTGGTGGTTGCGCTTTATGACAAGGCAATAACAGAGCTTAACAAAGCGGTGTACTTTATTGAGGAAGAGCCCAGCATACCCAAAGCACATAACGCTATAACAAGGGTTGCGGACATTGTTGACACGCTTGACGCACACCTCAAGGAAAAGTATGAAATTTCCAAAAGCCTTGCTGATATGTATCAGTATTTTCGCGAAACTCTTATACGGGCAAATGTAAAAAAAGATGCCGAGCTGCTTAAAGAGCTTATACCGTTTTTTACGGAAATAAGGAATGCTTTTGCCGAAGCATCAAAGGGCTTTTAGCGGGGCGTAGAATCCCCAGCAGGGCAGTGTCACTCTTGTTGCCGAATACGGCGGACTGCTTGTTTTTATCTCTCTTCAAGGAGAGGCGGGTGAGTACAGTCTGCGGCAAGTACATAAGGGTATGTGTTTCTAATCTCTAATTCTCTAACTTTCTAAAAGGAGTTTTTCTGTTATGAATAAACCATTGATCGGGCTTGTTGACCGTAAGATACAAGAAATGGAGAGATACAAGGAAATTACAAACCGAATGATATATGAGGACATAGACGGCGTAGAGGAGCTTATGGGGGAGTGTCAGAAGATCATTACGGTAATGGACGGCATCTCGGTAGACATAAAGCAGTATATCAATGAGCAGTCCGTAGAGCGCAAGGAAAAGCTGGAAAAGCTTATGAACTTTGAGGATATCGGAGCGCTGAACGGAGAGCTTTTGGAGCTTCAGGAAAAGATCAAACGCACTAATGAACTGCGTTTGCAGATCATTGAAAGCAATCGTGCAGCATACAATCATCTTGCCGAAATGCAGGAGGAGCTTAAAGAAAAGCTGGGGGAATCCGCAAAGGGCAAGCAGGTCATCAACTATTTTTCCGGCACGAATACAAATGTGAATAAAGGAAAAAAGCTGAATATTTCAAATTAATTTGAATAATAATACCATTAACTTCATCGGGCTGAAAAGTCCGACGGAGTTGTATGCGTCTGTAGCTCAGTTGGATAGAGCGTCAGACTCCGACTCTGAAGGTCGCAGGTTCGACTCCTGTCAGGCGCACCATCTTTCCTTTAGAAAAAAGATATTTTGCTCTCAAATGGCTTAGGTAGGCGGTTTGAGGGCAATTCTTTTGTGAAAAAGCGGAGTAAAAAACCGTAGATATTTTTAAGGGGTTTTTAAGGCAAAAAGGGA
>CAMWVF010000003.1 GCA_947177545.1 uncultured Clostridia bacterium
GGCGTGTACACTTCCGTGTGCCCGAAGGAAAGAAGCGTCAGCTCCTTCAGCATTCCTTTTCGGATAAAAAATTCTTTGATACTTTGCGTAAGATACACCATTAGCTTCAAATCTCCTTTGCACAAGAAAAATCATTTCCATATTCCGCGATCTTGCCAGTTTATATTCAAGCAAGGCTCCCGTGCTTTCCGTCCAGTCGGGAAGAAAACATATTGCGCTGCATTCAATAAGCATAGCGCGGGACATTCGTATGTAAGCTTCCCAAGAGAAGCCCTCGGACGGAAGAACCGCGGGACTGAGAACGATATCCCCTTGCTCCTCAAGGAATTTTTGAGCCGCCTCGAATTTCGCGCGGTAGTTAGGATCGCCTGTTATCTTACCCGCAAGATAAATTGTTTGCTTCATATCAGCCCTCCTTATATGTTGATAAGAGAATCCGATACTTCCTCGGCTGAATCAGCTTCGAATTCTCGGTATATATAATCTCCGCGGTTAAACTTGTCGATAGCCTCGTCTTCACTGTCTGCATCGACATAAGCAAAGCCGTTAAAATTCACTTTATATTTCACATACAGCACCTACCTTTCCTGTCAGCATATCGTCAATGATCGGAATGAAAAGAATTATTGCCGTATTACGGTGCAGCATGGTAGGCGCGTCGGCTATCTTGCAGAGCATATGCAAATATACATCCTTTGCGGTAACGTTTCCCTCGGTGCGCCATTTTTCCATAAAGGAATTGCTATTGCTGCTGAAGCGTTTGTACAGCTCCGTATGACGGGAATATTCGGCGATATCGTGTATTATAGCTATTGATTTATCGGTAAATGTGCAGTCGCCGCCGATGTCTTCTATCAAAGAGATCATAAGGTCGTTGACCTCGGTAAAATCTTTCATAGTCAGCCTCCTTAGTTTATTTTTGAGATGGGTGTTTATTGTTTTCCATATCAGCCAGCAGTCTTTCCAATATGGAGACAGCATAATCCATTTCCGTAGGGGTCAATTTTTCAATTTTGCGCCTGGCAGACATCAGATCCTCGCATATAGAGAGGATTTTGTGGTGTATGATAAATATATCCAAAGCCCAAAGCTCCTTTCAATCCTAACCCTGCATGAGCTCAAACTTTTCTGGCGTTGCAGGCATAAGGGTATTTTGCGTAATTTCGTTTAGAAGCGGCATATCCGCAGAGTTTAATAAAGCAGGACTATCATGTATGTTACCGATGACCTCATAATATGTCATAGTCCCTTTGCAAACTACAGGACGCGGATACCCGTCAAGCCCTTTTGCAATAAATGTTGCTGTGGCTTGGCTATACTCCACGATAAACAAATCTTTTTTGTCCTTACCCTTAATAATGTCACCCTCGAAAATCCTCTTGCCATTTTTGTCGGGCATACATATATGCCGACCAACCGTTTCGGGAATGATCTCACCATAGCCATATATGCAGTAGATAGTTTGGTCTCCGTCTTTAAGTTCAACATAGTTACCGTACACCCAATCACCTTTTTTATGCGGCAAATTATCGTATTTTAATTTCCCGCGTGTTAAAAACCTTTCGTTCATTTATCATCATCCTTTCGTATTGTATTCCTCAAATCTCCGTGTACTTTTAAATATCCAGCGGCAATTGCACCACCGCTGTAACTGCCGTATCCGCTTCGGCGCGGTCTCCTTTTGATAGATCATCACATAGGGACTGTACCCCAAATCCCGCAAGGTATAAATGCGGTATAAGTCCTCCTCAATCGTGCTGTTGAAATTCGTAAGCACATATACCGATTTATTTCGCTGGGACTTTACGACCGAAAATTCCGCAAACCGTTTAAAATAATCGGTCAAGTCCTCTTGGGGATTGTCCCACGCAAAATGTATCATCGAGGTTTTGACTCTGTTCAGTAGTGCGATGTTATCGGAATTTGTCAGCCGTATGTCAATACCCTGCGTGAAGTCCACCCTTGCATGGCTTTCCGCAAGCTGTACCAATATTTTTTCGTGGTCTTTACAGGCAAGCAGATTAGGGTCAAGGAGCTTTATCTCCCGCTGACCGCGCCAAAATTCCGACAGATCCGCTACTTGGTGGGAGCAGCGTCCCTCCTTACCGCCGACTACGCAGAACCCGCACCCTCGGGGACACCCTCTTGTGAGAAATCTGACGGCATATTTATAGTCGGGGTACAGGTCGTAATCTGGATAAATATGCTCTATCGCTTTCGGAAGCGGCGTGTCCATGCTGCTGTCAAAGACCTCTTTGCCGTCCCGAACCGATATGCAGTATCCCGTACCGCCTTTGCGTATCTCGTCAGCCTGTACAATACAGGTATCGTCAATGTCGGGGGTGAACGAGAAAACTTTGGAGGCGTACACAAGGTCGTAGTGGTTAAGGGGTATGTAATGCTCCACGGTGTCGCCTATGGACTTGTGGTATGCCGAAAGCTTCATCAGCGGCAGGGACGGGAAATTGTGGCAGTCGCTCCACAAACCTATTTTTGCCATGTCAGCGGCTCCTTGGAACATTCACGAAAAATATTGAAAATAAAACTATCCACCAGTGGTGAAATATTACCGCCAATACAGTGAAACAAATCATTATAACGGCGTTTTCCAAATATGCAAACCCACGCATTACTATTCTCTCCTCTCTTTTTCGGGCTTCCAGATCGCAACATAGTGCGGATAATTAACACGAGATTTTATGTGCTTTGGCGCCTTGTTTTCAATGAAACGTTTTACTGCCGCTGTAGGCTTTTTGAAATATTTGATATCGCCGCTATAGTAATGCACCTGATAGGAAGCGAATTTTCCTGCCCAGCCAGTTGTACCGTCGCTGACTGTCTTTGCACGTACTTCTATAATTCTCATTTGCACAAGTCCTCCAGTTTATGATAATGATCTATTCCACCCACATCCGCGGGGGAATCCCTTGGATTATTTCGTCAAAATCCTTTGCGTTTGAGCCTGTCAGCTCCTCGTAAAGTCTGTTTATTTTTTCATTTTTCCGTTCGAGGATCGCGCCGCGTTCGTCCAGTTCCTCAACTATTGATGTCAGGCAATCGTGCGCCGCCTTAATGTCAAAAAACAATACAAGCGTGGTAAGTACCTTGCGAAAATTCCGTATAAGCTGCTCCTTGGTAAAACGCATTAACCTCTTTTCCGCCTCCTGCACGGCGGCGTCCTCAAGGTAGGAGAGCATGGCGAAGTAATCTTCTTCAACTTGGTCAAATCCGAGAACCTTTTCCTGATAACCGAGCAAAGCTACGGTCATGTCGTCCCAGATATCGCGCAAGCTGTAGTCACTGTAATCGCTGTTATCAAGAGCGTCCCATAAGCGGTATGCGCCGTCCGAGAGATCGTCGAATTGTTCTTTGTACTCCTGATAATAGCCGCTTTCTTCGCGTTCATACCCGTAGGGATCGCCGTTGTTGCCTATCTCGTCGAGGAACTCTACTATCTCGTAAAAATTCAGTGATTTGAGCATTGATTTTTTCCAAAGCGGTTTTTTGGACTGATCCACCGTTCACACCTCCAAATTGTACGGTCCCCAGGAAAGCTCTTCGAGCTCCTGTTCATAATCCGTTATCGAATCTTTCGCCGCTGCGATCTTGTCTTCTATGATCTTGGCTTCCTTTGCCGTTGAAAACATATCCGCAATAATACGCATACCAAACTCGCTGTACAAGCTTGCAATTTGCTTTTTCCCCTCCCGTATGTTTTCACTTATGGACGGGTGCCATATGTAAACAAATTCAATTATCCGATATTCTCTATCGTTCGGGACAGTAGCAGAATCGGATATAAGTTCTGTAAATTCAGCCTTTGTCATTTTTTCATCTCCATATCTTCATGATTTTATTTACTGCTCAAAAAATGAGATCTGTTCACCATCTGACTTTTTGACCGACGCTTGGCTTTTTTCGGCGGCTTCCTTTTGGAGCCGATCCCATACGGCGAGTACCTTGGGGTCGGGCGCTTCGGAGCATATGAGCTTGCGTGTGTTGGGATCCCACGTTCGGGGGAGTCTGCCCTCAGCTGTACTTTTGACGGCAGAATCATACCAGGAATCGCTTAATTGCCATTTTGAGCAAGTGTGGTAGGCGTACGCCCAGTAGCCTGTTTTTCTCTGGCCGAAAGTATAGCCAATAAGCAAGGGATGTCTGTCTGCAATTTCTTCTTTTGGTAATCTGCAATAATCGCTTTTGTCAAGAAAAAGATTTGAGTATCTGCATGAATCACATATGCCAGGGTAACCGTAATTGGGAGTGAACGAAAAGCATTCATTATCGTGCACTTCATAAGTGCAGGAAATATGGTGATAACTTATTATTTTCTGTTCGCAATAATCGGCTATGGAAATGATATTACACGGCGTTGACGGTCTGCAGCTGAATAATTGTCCTGGCGAAAGTTCGCCTGTTGTATTGGGCAAACCCGTGAAATGCATACAATATTGGCAGCGGTTGTTATATATGCTGTCGGGAATTGACGGCCGAGCCATTATGTCCACCTCGTTTCTTTCAATTTGATTTTTTTCTACTCAACCTTAATAGCGAAAAAATCTTTTTTGGATTTTTCTTTGAGCTCATCCGCCAAAACTGAAAATTCATGTGAAAAAACAGGACGTCCCATCAGCTCTCCTGAGTACTTATAAATTTCGGCGAGGTCGCCGATGAACACGCCTGTATATAAGGTTATAACAGCCGCTTCTCTCTTAGTCATCTTCTTGAACCTCCTCAATGTTTACGCGGAGGACTAAGCCCTTTTTTACCGCGTATTTGTTCTTGGGCAAGCGTATCGCTTTGCCAGTATGGTATGCTTTCTGCAGTCCCGAATAGGACAGCCCCGACATCCGCGCAAGTTCGCTGAAGCTGTCGGCAGTAACCAAGGGCAGTTGGTACTCGTCGCAGGATACAAGCATAACGCAAAAATTATCTTTTTCTCCCATGCTCAACGCTCCTTTTCCCAGAACTGCAGGTCATTTGGTGAAAGAACGTGCAGTACAAAATCCTTTTGGAGATCGACCTCATTTACGGATTTGTAATTTTTTGCGTGGTCGAAATTTGCGGTATGCATACAATCAGTCTTGCCACAGCAGTTCTCTCCGCAAGCTCTTTGGTCGCAAAGGTAAAAAATGCGAATGCGGTCAGCTTTATCAAACGGCGGGTGCGCTTCGGCAAGCCGCCTGTCGTCAAGACCGTAAATAACCTTCTGCAGTTCCTCCGACTGTTCATCGGTCAGCTTGTGCTGTTCGAGTATTGATGTCAGTGTGGATATGTTTATCATAAGGCATTCCTCCTATTTTTTATACGGCTACTGCCTGTCTGGCTTTGAGGTCGTTCATAGTCAGTATGGTATCACCGCAGTATTCGGGCAAATTGGCTCTGACAAGAGCCTCGGCAAACGGCGGCGGGACAGCGTTCCCGCACCGTGCGACCTGTTTTGTACGACTATATTTTTTCTTGTTACAGTCAACCGCTATGATGTAATCGGGCGGGAAGCCTTGAGCATTGTACAGTTCCCGAGGCTCAAGCATACGCAGCCCTATGTCTGCCAAGAAATAATATATATCGTCTATTTTGAAAAGAAGTATTTCGTTATCTTTTAATTCATATCCGCAGTATGTATTAAGAAGCTTCCGTATTTCTGGCCAGTTTCTCAAATCTGCATCATCACAGCTTATAGGCGCGATATATGTTTCCACAAGTCCGTGACGGTCCTTTGTCGTGATCGTGTGCAGCGGTTCGCAGATGTCGGAAGCGTGGTCCCCAGAATAATACTTTATGAGGTTTGCGGATATCAGCCCGTATCTTGGCGAGCTGTCAACAGTCATTATCGGTTCGGTAAGCGCCTGTCCGCGCACCTCTGACTTTGCCGTTTCGGAATGATACTGAATTAGGTACCCTGCGGAAATGGCGTTATGGTCAACGGCGGTTACAGTGTGCAGAGGACTGTCGGCAGGGCTTCCGACGATATTTCCATAGTATTTTGATATATGCGGTGTCATAAGGAAATTTCGGTTGCCTGTGGTGACCGTAGGCAAGGGTTCACTTAAAGCCTTGCAGCGGTTTTTATCATTGTTGACCATAATGTATGGAGAGAAGAACGGCTCTGCAAGGTACTGCTTAGTGGAGGAAACAAGCTCGTCAAGGCTGTTCACCCTCGGTTCCTGACCCTTCCGTTCGCCGTACCCTATCGGCACAATAAACGGGTTCGCATTTTTAATCGTGAATTTATCCAAGCCTCTTGCTATTCGTCTTAATGTATTGGGTGCAAGCGGTTTCTTTCTCCCAAAAATTGACCTGCAGGGGATAGACCAGTCAATACATTCCGCTGCTGTTCGGTAAGGCTTGAGACTCCGACCAACTCCATGAGTTGGCTTTGGGAATACGATTGGCTGACCGTCACAGCGCGCAACAAGGAAAAATCGGTTACGTATGGTCGGTGCACCGTAATCACAAGCCTTGAGCTCCTTGTATTCTACGCAATATCCCAACTCAGTGAGTTGGTTTATAAACTTGCGAAACGTCTGACCCTGCTTGCTCTTGATGGGTTTGCCTCGCTTAATAGAACCCCAAGTTTGAAATTCAGGAACATTTTCCAGAATGATTACCCTCGGTCGGACTTTCGCCGCCCAGCGCAGCGTGATCCAGGCAAGTCCGCGGATCTGCTTGCTGACAGGGGCGCGTCCCTTGGCTCGGGAGAAGTGGCGGCAGTCGGGGGAGAACCATGCCAGTCCCACGGGACGCCCTCGGCAGACTTCCACGGGGTCAATAGCCCATACACTTTCCTGGTAATGTTCGGTGTACGGGTGGTTAGCCTTGTGCATTGCAATAGCGTCGGGGTCGTGATTTATTGCTATTGTTACGGGCTGACCCGTAGCAAGCTCTATCCCCGTGGAAGCTCCGCCGCCGCCCGCGAAGTTATCCACGAAGATCTCCTGCGTAAAAGAGAGCTGAGCGAAATTGGTATTATTCATTTTGACCTTCCTTTCTTTTATAATTTGGGGGTCGGGCTTCCAGCTTTTCACCATCAAGGAGCTTCTCCTGCGCTTTTGCAAGGTTCTCAGTGCCTAAGCGCTGATAAACCAAACCTCGCAAGCTTTTTTCCGACCGCGACGTCTGCCTTGCTATCAAAGGGTATGAATAGCCTTGCATAATAAGATCGGAAATCAAGTCAAGTTCCTCCTGTGTGTATGCTTTCAGCGGATTTCTCTTAAAGCATTTTTTCAAACCAAGGTCATTTATCCTGCGTATAACGCTTCCCTCGCTGCGTTTGAACATTGCCGCAAGCTCGTTGCAGGTGTACTTGTTTTTTGAGGCTATAGATTTTAACAGGGAGTCCTCGTGCGGAGTCCAAGGCACATAAGAACCTCGGCGAAGAATGTTGTTTTTTCCGTCTATACGCCGCTGTTCTTCGACCCAATCGGGTTCGGGACCGAGGGCATACCGTTCAAGCCTGCTGAAGTCAAACAAATGCCTGTTTTTCTCTGCCATTTCCCAAAATTCTGATAACTTAACACAGCGGCGTTTAACCTTTGGCTGGGGTATCATATATATTTTTAAAAGCCTCGGCAGGACTACGTAGGTTTCGTAAGTATGACCCTTTGGATCTGTACTTCCGTGCAAAGCGGTAACAAGACTGTTAAGCGTGATATATTTGCAGTTAGTATCCCTTGCCGCTCCTAAGCCCAGTCTGTGTTTCTTAATAAGAACAGAATTCTCGGAGCGGTCAAGGTGTTTGCAAATAGCTTTTAATGAGGTCTTGCCCCAGGCTTCTTTTAAGTACTCCTCTTCTTCAAAAGACCAGCTTTTCATGATACATACCTAAAATTTCTGCTAACCTTGGCAAGCCCTGAATATTTCAAGCCGTTGTTGAGTTCTGCGATTACATTTATTGCGATAGCGTCCTTGACTATTTTGAAACCGTGGCGATCAATGTCTATTCGCTGTGCAATAAGAACAGGGGATTTTTCTTTAAAGACGTGTGGTTTTGAAATTAATTCATGTGTAATTTTCAAGAATTCTCGGTCTTCAAAGTCATCTGGATGTACAAACAATAAGTATAAAAATCGTTTATCTTTGAATTCATCCACAATGGCATGGTATACAAAAGCGCCCGTTTCCTCTTCGAATGTATCAATAAAAAACTGATATTCTTCTGACATATCTGCAACATTTCCACCAGGCATACTAACAGTTCTTACATTAGAATATATAAGGTTATATACTACACAGGGAGGCAGACCGAGCAGGTACGTTCTGCTGAGGGCTTCGTTAAACATTTCTTCCTTTGTAATCATAAATAACATTCCTCCAATCTTTAGTTCAAAATTTGGTTTGCGGCTGTGTTATTCTGACTCTTTATCCTTTCTATGCGAGCCTTCACCGATTCAAGCAAGGCTCTCTCGGCGGTATCCTTGTCCGCAAGATTTTTTATAGCATCCGTCTCCACACTGTCATCAATGAAGAGACGGTGCACGATAACGGGCTGAGTCTGTCCTTGCCTGTGCAGACGCTTGTTAGCTTGCAGGGTAAGCTCCAGAGAGCCGTTCACCCCATACCAGATACAATGGTGTCCGCCTTGCTGCAAGTTAAGACCATAAGCGACCGATGCAGGGTGTGCAAGCAGAATATCTATCTTGCCTGCACACCAATCCTGTTCCTGCTGCTTGTCAATAAATTTCACAACGTTGAGCTTTAACGGAGCAAGAGCTTTTTGTATGCGGTCAACGTCATGTTGAAAGCTGTAGTAGATAATGGCGTGTTCTCCGTTCAGGGCTTCAATGGTTTCGGTCAGTACTGCCAGCTTGCAGTTGTGTATTTCAACGGCGTTATGGTTTTCATCGTAAATAGCTCCGTTGCACAGCTGGAGCAGTTTACCGTATAAAGCTCCTGCGGATACAGCTTCGATGGTGGTTTCATCTATATTCAAAAGCATAGTTCTTTCAATAGCATCATAGTGCTGCTTCGCTTCGCGGTCAAGTTGTATCGGTACATCAACGGTTATAAGTTCTGGAAGTGAGATATAGTCTTCTGCTTTCATGCTGATGCAGATGTCGGACAGGATATTCTTAATCTCAATGTCAGCTCCGTTCCGAACCTTGTACGTGAATATCTGTTCACGATTTCGCTTGTCTGGCTGGAACCAGCGTTCCCGATAGGAGCCTAAGCTCCTGCCGAGTCGCTGACCGCCGTCAAGAAGAAATATCTGTGACCACAGGTCGATCATGCTGTTCGGGGACGGGGTACCCGTCAGCTCCACGAGACGAGATATTTGGGGGCGAACACTTTTCAACGCCTTGAACCGCTTCGCCTGCGGATTTTTAAACGAGCTGGCTTCGTCCAGTACCACCATGTCAAAAGGCCAGCTGTTACGGTAATAATCCACCAGCCAAGGGATATTTTCGCGATTGATTATGTAAATGGAAGCGGGGGTATTAAGAGCTTTGATTCGCTTCGCCCTGCTCCCGAGCACCGTGGAATATTTCAAGGAGCTTTTTGTGTGCGTCCATTTTTCAATTTCTGCCTGCCAAGTGTTTTCAGCTACTTTCTTTGGAGCTACGATAAGCACCTTTGAAACGAGAAACCGATTAAAGAGCAGGTCAAGAATTGCGGTCAGGGTTATTACTGTTTTTCCTAAGCCCATATCAAGCCATAAGGCAATATAATTGAGGGATATGATTTTGTCGGTTGCGTATTTTTGGTAATTGTACGGAGTATATTGCTTCATTGTTTTTGTATCCTCCCTTCGTTGATTTCTTTGAGAAACTTGTCAATGTCTTCTTTGGAATCCGCCTTGTATGCTAAAAATCCAAAACGCCTTAAACGGTCGCGCCAGCGTTCCTGCTGTGGTTTAAGTGTTTTGCCTGGAGATTTGGTCTCTATAAAACCTATCTTGCCTCCAGGCAGTATTACAATGCGGTCGGGGACACCGTTCCAGGACGGGCATACCCATTTAAGCGCATACCCGCCGTAGTCTTTTGCTCTATCGACTAAATAATGTTCAATGTTTTTTTCAGCTATCGTCACGTGCAAAACCTCTCTGATTACCATATATTGAATGTGTTCGCGGCGAATTCTGCTGATGCCAGCCTGGAATTCGGCGCAGGATATTGTTGATCTCATAGCTTCTGCTCTTCTGGAAGTTTTCTTTTCTGCCGCCAAGGCATTCACACCATATCTCCAAAGCACATACCGTTTTACGAGGCACAAGGTTGGTGCGTTCGGTTGCAGTATCGGCAAGATAAAGGATCCTTTGGTCAAGAGTATAGGAATCCCAATCCTGCGGAACAGGTCTTTCGAGAAAGGCTTCAATAAGTCCCTGATTTTCCGATCGGTCGAAGTGGGCTTCCTGCATAGCCTTTGAATATGCGAGGATCTCGTCGGGCAGCTTAAGCTGGGTTTTGCCTTCGCGGTAATAATACAAGGCTTCCGCCCAGATTTGATCTATTTCATTCGGAAGATCGTAAAACACACTTTTCTGTGCAGGTGTAATGCCGATATCTATAGGTAAAAATCGGCGTTCGCCTGTGGTGTCTCTCAAAAAGTTGTGTGTATTCGTTGTCCCGAAAAAAATACAAGTTCGCGGCAGGCTTACAGCGTATTTGCCGTATGCCAGTCTTGTTCTGTCATTCTGACGGGTCAGAAATGCTTTTGCGGTCTCCAGCTCACTATGTTTCATTGCGGACAATTCGGCAAGCTCGGCGATCCAGATACCCTGAATGTTTTTCTATTGCCGTTTTATCAAAAGCTTTGATGTCGTCTGTATACCAATCAGGAAATTTGGCAAGCTGTGAAATAAAAGTGGATTTTCCGAAGCCTTGTTCGCCCACAAATACTGGGGTATGGTCAAATTTTGTTCCTGGCCAGAATATCCTTGTGATAGCAGCAACAAATGTCATTTTAGCAACAGCACGAACATAAGCATTGTCTTCAGCGCCGAGGTATGTTTGAAGTAAGGTTTCAATCCTCGGGATGCCGTCCCATGTAAGTCCCGAAAGATAGGATTGTACAGGGTGGAATTGATGTGCTGCTCGGTAATTATCCAGCGCCGTTACCATAGTCGATTTGGTCCTCAAGCCTATGAGCTTTTCGAGATATGTAAGCAAGCCTGCATCGTCGGCATCCGTCCAGTCTACCGTTGTATTTGTCTGTACAGATTTGCGGGCTCCCCACGGAAGCGGGGCAACTGCGATAGGGCGCTGCGTGAATGTGTTCATGTAAATTCGCCCTTTTAACTGGGGGTCGTTTTCAAGTGCGATCATTACATTTTCAATAGATTTCACATATACGCCGTTTCCGTCCACCTTCAGCAGCTTAAGCCACGCTGTAAGCTCCTTAAGGTTTTCCTGTGACGTGGAAGATCCGTCGGAGCTTTCGTAGCTTGAAACGTCCGCAAAATCTTCATATATGCTCGCGGCTCTTTCTACTCGAATCTGCATATTTACATCTTCGTCAGCTAGAGCGAATTCCTGCATTTTCAAATATGATGGAAGTCTGTTTGTCGGTGTGCCTGTCTTTGCAGTTTCGTCTTCTTTACCGAAAAGGTGAATACGAACGAGGTCAAAAGCATTGCACAGCGTTCCGCAGGCAGGGTCTGTCGCATGGTGCGAATACAGGAACTTATTATCATACACAACGGCGCCGCCAGTAGTTGAGCCTTTGGCATAGGTGTACCTGTCTTCGCCTGCAGAAGTATATATGTCGGGGAGAAATTTAGCTATTGCCGACTGTATCGTATATATATTGCAAAACGCGCCTACCGCTCCCTTTTTCTCCAGGGGATCAGCCTGTCGGGTATTCGGAGCATGATTGAGATCTTCGGAAGGGCAGCGCGGCCACTCACTAAAATTGCGCCAGTCGGTATATAACGCAAGCAATCCGTCAGCGGACGCAAAAGGGCTGTCAGCCCAATTATATACATACTGAGAATCACAGCATATCGATGGCCAGTACATGATACGGCTGACATCAAATGTGGTTCTGTCAAACCATGTCATTTCAGGCTGAATAATATAGGCTATTTTTCTGGAGATAGGTTCGTACTCGTCGGCGGTGACATTGCGGTCAAGCGGGAATACCGCTCTTAAGCGCGGAGCTTCGGGGCTGTGGTTTTTGGTCGAGTAAGCGCAGAACGTCACTCCAAGCGCGTATAGTCTGTTTATTACGGCTTCCGTCTGACCAGGCGGAATGCTGTCCATGTCGAGCGATACAACGTCCCTGTATTCAACATATCCCGCCTTACGGATACCGTTCAGCATTCTGCCGCCGATAAATCCGCCCACGTCCTTTAAATTATCGCGGGCGGATTTGGTCATTTTGAGGAACTGCTCTCGGGTCTCCTGAGTCTTTATCGGTGCTGAGAGCTTTGTGTAAAACTCGGAGACCTGCATTGTTTGTATCGTGCATTTCTCGTCAAATCGGGATTTGACTGTGGATAAAGTAATTTGTCTATCGTTATTTATAAAATTACCCCCTTCTTTTAAGATTAATCTTTTTTGAAATATGGGCTTATATAGCCCTCAGCATTAAGGGGGAGGTCTTTTGCCCACGAAACAGGTGCCTTCATAATGTCGCATACAACGTCAAGGGCAGATTTGCCTCTTGTCTGTACGTCTTCTATCATATCGGCTGTCCATTCGGTAACGACCTCATCGTGGACGTGGAATAAAATTCTGATACCCGAACATTCAAGCAGGCGTATCTTTTCCGCAAGAATATCTCTTGCGATAGCCTGTACAATGTTTTCGGTCAGCTTGCCGCCATAGGTCGTAAGCGCAATCCAGCGGTTCTTATCATATCCGAGGAATTCTATCTGCGGTCCGTATTTTCCAGGCACGACGCGGGGATGCGCATAATACAGCGACCTCCCGCTCGGCAGGGTAATGGTCAGAAAATCGAGACCCGATAACTGGCATCTTCGGAAAATGATATTGTTTACTCCGATCGGAGTACCTGTTTGCGTTACTTGAATAGCAGCAGAGTTGAACCTGTCCCACAGGGCAGCTATTGCTTTGTTGGCATTTCGCCAACGGGTCACAATATCCTGCATTTCCTTTTTGGAAAGGTTCATCGTATCGGCGCCCATAGCAACGAGCGCCCCCACACCTCCTTGGTATCCTAATGCGAGTTCGGCAATTTTGCCTTTCGCACGTAGTTCGTATTCGGGATTGCCTTTTTTGATTTTTTCGATTGGGACATTGAACATCATTGAAGCCGAAGCCTCATAAATTCTTCCGTGGGAACGGAATACGTCCAATTTCCATTTTTCATCAGCGAGCCACGATATGACTCGCGCTTCTATTGCGGAAAAGTCCGCGTCAACAAGCATACAGTCTTTTTTGGCGACTATTGCCGACCGTATCAGCTGTGATATGGTATCGAGCAGGTCGTTTCCGTAGGCTTGTATCAAGCCTTGTTTATCCCGCCGTTTGACCAGCGCAATGGCGTTGTCAAGATCGTCAATATGGACTCGGGGAATATTCTGAGGCTGTATCAACTGGCCAGACCACCGACCAGTACGTGCTCCGTAATATTTAAGAGTACCCTTTGCGGTACCGTCGGAGCAAATACTGTTCGCCATGGCTTGGAATTTGGCCACCGACGTTTTTCCTGTGGAGGCTCGGAGCTCCAGCGCCTTTTTTACATTCGGCGGAAGATATTCCCGAGCCAGGAGTTCGGCAAGGCTTTCCTTTTTTAAGCTGTCAACGGTAAAACCGAGCTGCTTGGTAAGCCATGCACATAGAGGCTTGTCGGTAGGCTTTTCACAGCCCGTTAGTCGGGATAGCTGCCCGACAAGCATTTCCTTTTCTTCAGCGGCTATACAGTTAGCTTGATAGACTAAGTCCTTGTCAAGTGTAACGCCGCGGCTCACAATTACCTCATTCAGCCGCCAGTCGCTTAATACGTCATCGGGAACGGGAAACTCTCGGAAGCGTTCCGCAATGGCTTTTTCGGCGACTACGTCCTGGGCGTTGTAGCTTTTGAACATTGCCCATTTCTGAGGCTCGTGGTGCGGATAGACACGCTCTCGGAAGCCGTTGGTCTTTTTAGGCTCATGCGGGCAGCAGAAAAGAGCAATCAACGCCGAGCCCTGCCTATCCTTGGCTTCGTTTTGGGTAAGCTTCAGGGCTTCGCCGCAGTTTTTTAAACTCGTCGGATAGGCGAGATATGCGGCATGGACCATTGTGCAAACCCATTGCTGGATCCAAATATTCCGCTGCTCCTCTGGGAGCCCGAAATGCTTGCTCAACGCATACCACTCAAAGGAAGCGTTGAATGCGTGTTTAACCACATTCGGGGCAAACAGGTCAGAAAGGAACTCCTGCGGAAGCTGCTCTCCCTCGCAGAGCGATATGACCGTGACCTCGTCTGTACCGATCTCGCTGTAAGCTACAAGCAGTACCTCAAACGCTGGGGAATCTATGTATCTGAAATGTCCTACCTTTTTGATGTCAACATCGGAATAAGT
This sequence comes from uncultured Clostridia bacterium, assembly GCA_947177545.1. Taxonomy (GTDB): domain Bacteria; phylum Bacillota; class Clostridia; order Oscillospirales; family Ruminococcaceae; genus RGIG8773. Next base: position 14,471 of record CAMWVF010000003.1, read on the forward strand.
CTCAATGTCAATGGAGATGTGCTTCAATTCGGGTACCTTCCTTTCCTGTTTATTATCCGATCCTGATACCGTCTTCGGTATGCAACCCCCGCTGCGTGCAAGCGTCGGACGTGGGGGTCTTGCCGAGTACCTAGGGGAAGGTACTCGGCATCAAGGAGTATATTGTAACGGGTATTAGGTAAAAGCTTTAGTACGGATTGTACCCGCCTGCCGCATAGGCGTTAGGGTCGAAGTAGTTATCCGTAGGTGGCGGGGGCGGTGCATAGTCCTGCTGCTGAGCTGGGTAACCCTGCTGCTGTGGTGCAGCCTGATTAGGCGGGGGAGCGTAGCCCTGCTGAGGCGGGTACCCCTGGGGCTGTGTTGCCTGTGTCTGCTGCTGGGGATATGCATTCTGCTGTTGAGGGGGATAGGGGGTCTGCTGCTGAGGCTGGGCATACTGAGGAGTCTGGGCATACTGAGGTGCGGGAGCTGAATAGCCGCCGCCACCGAAGTCGGAGAAATCGTCCGCGGCATCGCTCTGACCGCCGAGTGCTTCGCCGTCTCTTGTCAGCATAATGTTGCCAAGGGAGCAAGCAACTCCTCGGTTTCCGTTGGCATCATAAGGGTAAAAGTTTATCATGGCTACTGCATAGTCGCCGCTTTTGTAAGAACCAGGAGGCAGCTCACAATTGATATTGGACTGGTGTACCACCTGCGGTTTAAGCTTTGACTTGGCGGAAATGACCCAGTGTCCCTTGCATTCTTCACCGTAAGGTTCTCCGCTTCTTTCGCGGACGCCGTCGCCGTCATGGATAGGTACCGAGAGGGTCGGAGGACACGCACCTTTCCACTGGTTGCTGATACCCTCCTGTCTTGCGGCGTTGATAGCCTGCATTATTTCGTTGTAGCAGTTTACCTGGGTTTTCGGAAGCAGAAGCGTTGCCTGATACTTTGGTTCCTGCTGACCGTCCTGCGAATAAGGCGTATCAAGGTGGATATAACTGAGGCGTACCTCTGCTGTTCTTACTTTTTTAGGATCACCTTTAAACATAATCAATTACCTCCTTGGTTTTTAGTATTGGTTTGTGGGTTTTCGTTCGGGGGATCGCTTGGCTTGTCCTGCGGAACTGCCATGTCGGCGAAGTCAGATGCGGCGCTGGCGTCTATAGCCTTGCGAGGATCCGATTCGGGTACCACGGCAGGCTTACCCTGCGACTTCGTCATATAAGGCTCGCAAGCCGCGTCGAACACTTTCTTGCCCACAAGCTTTGACGCTTCGGTTATGCCGAGCGGTACCCGAGAGTAAAACATCTCCTTGTCAAGCTTAGCGGCTTCGCTCAAAGCCTCATAAGCCTTGTCAACGTCTGTGAATACTCTGGTTGACCGTCCCGCGACCAGCTTCCAGCCCTTGACGGGTACGTTCTTTTTCAGCAGAGCTTCAACCTGCTTATCGAGCTTTTTAAGCCACGAGGAAAGCTCCTGCGTCTTGGTGTACAATTCGCCGAGTTCGTCGGGGGAAAGAGTATCGATCTCGATGTCCTTGTATTCGGTTTGATAATCGGCGTACACAGCGGCGAATTTTTCCCGCCAAGCGGCGCAGTACGCATAGTTGAGGCAAAAAGCGTCCTTGCACCAATGCCCAGGAACGCGATCCCTGCACCCGCTTTGGATTTTTGATACCGCAGGCTTGACTTGTGTTTCGATCCAGTCGGTCAGCTCGTCTTTGGAAATGACGTCCGTGGAGATCAAGTTGATGTTCGGCTGAACGATGCACATGACGATCTTCTTGATGTCGTAAAGGAACGGCATTACTACGGAATGAAGCGCGCCGTAAGCATAAAGCCTCATCTGCGGATTGTTTTTCGCCGAAACAGCCACTCCCTGACCGTTCTTGTAGTCAACTACCGTCAGGGTATCGCCGCCGAGAAGCACACAGTCGGACGTACCGAAGCCGTCTTCACCGCATATATCCTCGTACCTGACAAGCTGTTCAATGTACGCGATAGGCTCAACGGTGTAATGCTCCATGCTCAGTTCTTTCACGGTCTGGAGATATGTTTCGCTGTTCGACAGCATATCCGCCGTAAAGAGCTCGTGCGCCTTAATGGCGTCCAGCCTGTTTTGGTACTCTTCCGCTGTTATTTGGCTGAAGTACAGCTTAAGCTTTATCTCGCACAGCTCATGGGCAAGGTGCCCTGTTTCGGCGTACACAGAGGATTTGTCGGGAATAGTATTTCGTGCAATTGCCGAATAAGGGCAGCGAAGCCACGAATGCGAGGCGGACGGTCCGAAAAATTTGGAGTGTTCCATAGGCGTTCCCGCGGAAACCGCTGTATCAGCCTCTAAGGCGTTTTTTCCAGTATTCTCTAAGTTCGTCTGTCCACTCATACGTAGCACCCCAACTCTCTAAGATAATTTGCAAATTCTGGTATCGACGCGTCGGGTAAAGCGGTGACGGCGTCAACACCGAACCGAGCAAGTAATTCCCGTACCTGAATCTGATGGGCTTGGGAGCTACTGGCAAACAGCTGCAGCGCGTTCATCAGCTTATCCCTCTGTATAACAGGAGCGGAAGCGGACGGTATCGCATTCGGCGCAGGGGTATATGCTATGGACGTCTGCTGATAATTAGGCTGCTGCGCGGATTGCGGCGCTGGCTGGGCTTGAGGCTGCGGCTGCTGAGGAACTTGCTGAGGCGCGGCGGAAGCTTGCGGAGCAGGCGGAACTGGCGGCTGTTGAGGCGGGGGCTGTACCGACGGCGCAGGCTGAGTGGGCTGCGCATACTGCTGATACGGAGCAGGCGCGCCGCTTCTTGCATTCGGGGGAACGGCGGAAGCGTCGGGGTTGGAGACGTGCGGTGGATTAAGGTTCAAAGGCTCTGCCGCGGGGCGGCTCGAACCGTCGGGGGAGTACTCTGTCCACTGTTCGGGGTGGTTTCTGAGGCTGTCGCTAAGCTGCTGCATACTTTCAGCGCTGAGCTTGTCGAAGTACTCGATCATCTTGGCAGCCATAGCGGAGTTGGCGCACATGAACGATACTGTTATTCCGTTTGTATTTTGCATTAAAACCTACCTTTCTACTTGAAAAATGTCAAGCTTGACAAATATCAAGATTTATTGTATAATTAAAAATGTAGATACGAACAGAGACTATTAGTCCTCTGTTTCATACGATAACAAGAAGCTTTCCGAATTGGTAGTTGGGGGAGCTTCTTTTATTTTTGACGCCGAGGAACCTTATAGATAAAATCCTCATTGTCATCACAGATTCCATAGTAGTCGTCGGTCCTTGTGAAGTTGTAATGAATACCCGTGAAGGCTTCTATAGCTTCTATGTAGCCGTCAAGCCTTGCAAGGTAAAGGGATTTTCGCAATTCGCTGAGTTGGTGCTCCTCGATCTGTTTGCCAGGTCGGCAAGTGTTACAGGCGTCTTCAAGCCAGTCAGCATACCTGCAAACCGAATTGAACAGCTCGTGGACTTCCTTGCACCATTTGGGTATATCGGACTTTGCTGAAGAATGCTTCTTCAGCTGGACTTTATGTGGCATAAGATTTCAAACCTTTCCAGTTCAAGCGCTTTTATGCTTGAGACTTTGAATATAATGGCGCAAGGATGTTTTTCGGGCTTTGCACCTTTTTATGTTGTGGATAATACATTCAGCGGCGTTTATCGCTGCAGCAACGGCGAAAAAGGAAACTATCACGGCGGCTGTGCTGTCGTTGGGGTCTGCTATGCCTGTAAAAGCTGCAAGCACAGCGAAAATGATAAAACATACTATTGAGGGCATTGCGTTTTTGGACTTCATGCGGCATCCTCCTCTACAAAAAGTTCGGGAAATCTCTTTTCGGCAAGAGCCTTGGTTTTGGGATCGTTACAGTTGTATTCGAAGAACTTTTTCTTATCTTTGCGAGTTGCCTTGCGTGTAACCTTGTCTGAGGAATAGATCACCTCTGCAGGCGGCAAGTCGGAAAACAAGAACTTAGGGTCAACTTTCAAGTCAAATTGCTCTACTATGTCAAAATTGATCTTTGCTTTGATTTTCAACAATATGTATCAACCTTCCTTTCTTTGTTGGTCGTAGGGCTTGTAACGTATGCTCGTTGACCTTTCGGTCGACGTCTCCGCACAGCCCGCCAATCATCGGGATCGGTACACATAAGCCGTGCGGTATTCAGTTGTCAAGGTACTTTTGGGGGATCGGCTTGTCAACGCTGCCATTGACAAGCTTAGGCAGCCACACGCTTTGTACGTGTTGCACGTGGCGCTTTCCCGCCGTTTGCAGTGGTTTCATTGAAATCAACTCCTGTTATGCGGTAACCTCCTTGGTTTTGTCAGGACCGTAGACAAGGTCGTTGACAGAGCAGTCAAGGGTAGAGGCGAGGTTCTTGAGTGTAGCAAGCGTAGGAGTGCGGGTCCCCAGTTCGAAAGCGGACACATAGGAACGTGCTACTCCACACTTGTCCGCCAACTCCTGCTGGGTAAGACCTGCCTTAGCTCGGAAATAATATAGGTTGTCTTTGAAAGCCATGTGTATACCTCCTTTTCATTTCCCATTGCCGTAGCCGTGCTTTCTTGCGGCGGCAATGATCTGTACATAGAATATTTACAAGTGTGTAACACCTAGCGGGTTAATGAGATTCGGAAGTGCTGTATAATGTAAGTGTAGGGAAAACATGATACACACCTCCAGCATTGGGGGCTCTTTCGCTATGCTCTGGGGTGCTACATTGTGTCAAGCCTGCTGAGGAAGTTGGCTCATCATTTTGTGAATCGTTTCGATGAGCTTGTCTCAATTCTATCATATTATGAGGAATGTGTCAAGAGAATTTACATCATTTTATGAAATATTTTTTTGTTCTATGATTTGCATAACTTATCTTAGGCAAACTTAGTTATCTTGTCCTAAAATAATGAATAATTGTTAAAAATAACCAGTAAGGGAGAATAAGGCTATGACTTTTGTTGAAAAATTGGATGATTTAATAAAACAGAAAGGCATAACGCGAAACCAAATGCTTTTAGAAGCAAATTTGGGTCGAAATTCATTTGTAAATTGGTCTAATCGGGAATCATTACCTACTGGAACTGCAATAGTTGCTCTTGCGCAGTATTTTAACGTGTCAGCGGATTACCTCTTAGGATTGGATACAGATTCCAATCAGAAGAATAAAATCTCTTCTGGCAAAAAGAGGATATCCACACACGATAGGGCTTATGATTTTATAAAATATAGAGTCGGGTGGGAAGATGCCGAGTTTATGTTTGAAGCAGCGGAAATTCCGATTGAAGACAGTGAATACGAAATGCCGACTAAGGTTTTGAAGTGGATTGCTGCGCATTGTGGGGTTGATGTATCTTGTTTGACTATCCAAGACGAGATTGAAAAGTGCGAATTTGATGGAACGCCCTATTATGCACAAGAGCTAGAAAACCTTGAGGAATTGCTCAAAGATCCTGATATTGAAATGCTGGAAAACAAATACCTTAAAGCTAAGTGTAATAAGTATGCTGAAATATCAATTAAAAAGCTTTGGAAATCGGATAACAAGCTTCAGCAAGAAGTTATTCAGGGCTTTATGGAATTGATTAATCAGTTTGATGGTGATATTGGCTCACAATTCGCTTTACTTGACAGATCCAGACAGGCTGCCAAGCAACTTTCCGAGGAAGTAGCCTTGCGTAAAGAAAGGGCATAAAAATAATCGTAAATACAAAATACCGCACCTGAGTAGATACGGTATTGTAAGGTGGAGAAAATGCAATGGGAGAACAGCAAGATTCCTTTTTAAAATTGGAAACGTATATAAAGCAGCGTAGAATAGCTTTTATATCGTTCATTGTGTGTTGTGTGATTGCTTTTATATGCGGAGCAGATACTTTCGATAAGGTGTCCACATGGTTTTGGATAATGATGACCATTGCAGCTCTTATACTAACATTGGTGATAAATTCCAAATATAACGAGGCGTGTGACGAATGGGATGATAAAAAAGCTTCGCAGCACGATAAAGAAATACGAGAACTTGAAAAAGAGATTAAAGCAATCTCTAACACCATAAACAGTTATAAGTTAGAAGTTTTTCAATATGAAAAGGAAAATAAGGTGCTGAAAGAGCATATTTCTGCTCTTGAGACGGACAAGGTGCGACTTCGGGGAGAAATCAATAGTCTAAATGAACGATTGCGTATGCAGTCCAAAGAAGCAGATAACAGCGCAGGCGGGCTAAACTTGTTATCGGAAAACAGAAAGCTGCAAAAAGAACTCGAGATGTACACCAGCGGTTCTGATAAGGTTCGGTGGGAAAATGAGAGACTTAAATGTGAAGTTGCTGGGTTAAGAAAACTACTTTCGGAAAAAGAAAAACCTGCTTCAGTTACGGACAAGCCGCAAGAGGAGCAGGTCAAAAAGGTTATAGCTGTTGAAGTTAGTGAGATTCCAATAGATAAAAACGTTGATGCCGTATTAGAC
>CAMWVF010000004.1 GCA_947177545.1 uncultured Clostridia bacterium
TTGCACCATAGAGGGGGTGTTTTTGTGCTGTCCGTACAATTTGGAGCGGTGCAGTCAGATGACAAGCGGGGGTTTTAATTAAAAAAATCAACCTCCTTTATTACTCGCGTAAAAAACATACGCTGTAATGAAAGGAGGTTTTTTTACACATTTTTGTTAATGGTGTCCGCAAAGACCGCAAGCAGTTTCACAGCCTGTTTGCGGTTTTCTTCCGAGAGCGTGGATAAAATGGCGTTTATCTCCTCGTTCTCGGAAAAGCGGTCACTGCCGTTTATGATGTAGTCTGCGCTTACGGATAACGCCGCCGACAGCCGCCGCAGGGTCGCAACCTTCATGGTTTTTTTTCCGTGTTCTATTTGTATCAAAAACTGTACCGATATATCAGCCATTTCGGCTAAACGCTCCTGTGTGTAGCCGTATGATTTCCGCAGGCTTGATATTCGCTGCCCGACTTCAAGCAATTGTTCGTCCATAGCATCACTCCTTTGCTTTAGTATAGCCTAAACCAAAGGATTATAAAATAAACTACAGTTGTTGACAAACTAAACTAAAGATGATATAATGATATGAGAAATTTGTTTGATTTCGCGAAAAAAACAAGCTATTTTATGGAGGTGCTTGGAAATGACTTTTTGTCAATTTATATTTCCATAAAATAGCTTGTTAAAAAATTTATTTACGGAGGAATTTATTATGTTTTGTTCAAAATGCGGAAATGAAATCAGAAACGGTGAAATCAATTGCCCTGAATGTGGTACGCCGACAACACCGCCAGTGTCCGTTCAACAGCCGATGTATTATACACCTGTGCAGAATTACGAATCTAAATGCACGTCAATCGGCGGTTGGGTAGGCTGGTGGCTGCTTAGCTTCTTTCTGCCTGTTATCGGGTGGATAATAGCAATATGTGTTACTAAAGACCAATCAGTAAAAAATGGAATAGTAGCGTACATTATTGTAGGAGTAATTTTGGCGATATTTTTGATAATACTTGCTGTTCTCGGAATTTTTTCGGCGGCAGAGTTATTCTCTTAAGAGGAGGAAAAATTTATGAAAAAATTCATTTCAATATTCTTGGCAGCTATGATATGTACTGCTTTAACAGGCTGCAATAACAGCACTTCAGCTAACACCGAAGCAACAGAGGTTGAAACAATAATTGCTGAGGAGAAAACACAAACAACTAAAAAAATAGAAAATAAACAAACTACCACAACACAAGCAAAATCAGAAAAAAGCGAGACTGATATTTACGCCCTTAGCGACATTGTTGCAAAAGACATAGAAGATACGCTTGACGCACTCAATTCCGAGTATGAACAGCTAAAAGCGGAAGTAAATACATATGATAAATATTTGTCAAGTACTAACAAAATGGAAGATTTTTACGACAAGATATATGAAGAACATAAAAATCTGTGCATAAGAATGCGTGAATATAGTATAGATTATGTTGAGATGATTATCAACTCTGATATGTCATATGATGATATGTACAATGAACTTGACGAATTATATGACAACGTATACGACGATGCAGGTGACGATATTTATGATGGAGTATATGACGGAATATTAGATGAGATTTATGACGATTTTTATGACGGAATTTTAGATATTGACTATGATGAAATTGATAACTATAAAGAATGGTCTAACGCTCATTCCGATGAATACAAATTATGGAGTCATACGCGTTCCGATGTTTATGGAGACTGGTCAGATTTTCGGTCTGATGTCTATGGCTTTTGGTCTGATGTAAGAAGTGCTTTGTGGAATGACGATATTGAAAAAGCTGAGAAAAAGATAGAAAAATTACAAAAAAGCATTGACAGATTAAATGGCGTTAAATCAACTGATACAGAAATAGAAAATGTTGTCGAAACCACTGTTACCGAGGAGGAAAAAACATCAGTTGCTGCGCCAAACGGTATACGCCCCGAATTTAAGGAAGCTTTAGACAGTTACGAAGCTTTTTTCGATGAATACTGCGATATCATGAAAAAATATATAGAAAATCCGCTGGATATGAGTATTCTCATGGAATATTATGAGTACATAGAAAAAGCAGAGGAAATGGACGAGAAGCTTGAAGCCCTTGATGACGGCGAAATGTCAGATGAAGAATTGGCATATTACCTCGAAGTAACAGCTCGTATAACAACAAAAATGCTTGAAATTTACAAATAAAAACACCCCCTGCCGTAAGACAGGGGGTAAATAATTTCATTTTCAGAAATTAAAGCTCAGCAAAGTACTTGATAGTTCTTACCATCTGTGATGTGTAAGAGTTCTCGTTGTCATACCAGGAAACAACCTGTACCTCGAAGAGGTCGTCAGCGATCTTAGAAACCATTGTCTGTGTAGCGTCAAAGAGGGAGCCGTACTTCATGCCGATAACGTCGGAAGAAACGATCTGATCCTCGTTGTAGCCGTAGGACTCGGAAGCAGCAGCCTTCATAGCAGCGTTGATGCCTTCCTTGGTAACGTCTGTACCCTTAACAACAGCTGTAAGGATAGTTGTTGAACCTGTAGGAACAGGTACACGCTGTGCAGAACCGATGAGCTTGCCGTTGAGCTCGGGGATTACAAGACCGATAGCCTTAGCTGCGCCTGTGCTGTTGGGAACAATGTTAGCTGCGCCTGCTCTTGCTCTTCTGAGGTCGCCCTTTCTGTGAGGACCGTCGAGGATCATCTGGTCGCCTGTGTAAGCGTGGATAGTGGACATGATACCGCTCTGGATAGGAGCGTAATCGTTAAGAGCCTTAGCCATGGGAGCAAGGCAGTTTGTAGTACAGGAAGCTGCGGATATGATTGTATCATCCTTAGTAAGTGTGTTCTCGTTTACGGAGAATACGATAGTTTTGAGGTCATTGCCTGCGGGAGCGGAGATAACAACCTTCTTTGCGCCTGCGTCAATGTGAGCCTGTGACTTATCCTTAGAGCAGTAGAAACCTGTGCACTCGAGAACAACGTCAACGCCCAGCTTGCCCCAAGGACAATCCTTAGCGTCCTTTTCAGCATAGATCTGAAGAGTTTTGCCGTCAACTGTGATAGTATTTTTCTCATCATCTGCCGAAACAGTGTGGAGACCCTCGCCTATTCTTCCGCAGTAGCCGCCCTGAGCGGTGTCGTACTTGAGAAGATGAGCAAGCATAGAGGGTTTTGTGAGGTCGTTGATAGCTACTATCTCGTAGCCCTCTGCGCCGAACATCTGGCGGAATGCGAGACGACCGATTCTGCCGAATCCATTGATTGCAACTTTAACTGCCATAATAATTTCCTCCTAAAAGAAATTTGATTTTTGGGTATTCGTTTGTTTTTTGTCAAACAAATACTGCATATATTTATTTTACCCTATTTTTGAAAATTTTGCAATACTTTTTTTGGATTTTTTTCTAAAATTTGCACAGAGAGCTGTTTAAGCGGGACACAGCCTGTCTGCAAAGGGAAGTTCTGTTATTTTTTTTGCACTGCTTTGTTCGGCGCATTTACTCCGCAATAATTTTCACACGTATTTCTTTCCCAAGCTTACGGCATTTTTCTATAACGAATTTCGTACCTCTTGATTTGCCGTTCCAGAACGCAAGTACAACGTCCGCGCTTTCGATTATGGTCAAGTTCCTTTTCAGAGGGGCGTTTTTTCCGTACTTTTCGTATTCGGGGAGAAATTCCGTCAGCTTTATGTTGTGTGCAATGGCGTAATCTCTTGCGCAGGCGTCAACGCCCTTTGCGCCGCCCGAAATAATTTCCGTTGTCCCCCGCGGGATGTAATTTTCCAAATTGTCGATTGTAAGGTCTCTTGAACCTATTATTGCTACTTTCATTGTAATTCCTCCTCAATGCTTGGATATTATAATTATGCCACAATTTGAGCCAAAAGTCAATGGTACAATTTGTGGCATGATATAATCCCGTTGAGGTGGTTGTATATGGTATATGAAAGGATACGCAATTTAAGGGAAGATGCCGATTTGACACAGCAGCAAGTTGCAGACAAACTGTTTATTAACCGCCGTACTTATTCAAGCTATGAAAACGGTATTCGGGGAATACCCTCAGAGGTTCTTGGGAACATTGCCGATATATTTAATACAAGCGTAGATTATCTTATGAGCAGAACAGATACCAAAAAGCCATATCCAAAATCTTTTAAAAATAGAATGAACCGTGAGAATTAAAGAGATTTAGAGCAAATCATAGAGAAAACGAGAGATTGAGGGATATATATTGAAAATTCAGCAATTTGACCGTTGACTTTGGTTTTTTCTTCATGTATAATGGTAAATGTTGCGTCGGAGGAAGCTTTCAAAGAGTTGCTGAAAGCCCCTAAAACCCGATAAAAATTCAAAAATAAGGAGAATGACTATGTCAACTTATATGCCAAAGGCAAACGAGATCAGCCGCAAATGGTATGTGCTTGACGCTGCGGATAAGTCCTTGGGACGTGTGGCTGCTGAAGCTGCTTCCATACTCCGCGGTAAAAACAAGCCCACATTCGCTCCCCACGCGGACTGCGGCGACCATGTTATCATTATCAACTGCGCAAAGGCTAAGCTCACAGGCAAGAAGCTTGAGCAGAAATACTACAGATGGCACACCGGCTGGATCGGCGGTCTCAAGGAGATCAAGTACAGCGATATGATGAAGAATGAGCCTGAAAGAGCTATGATGATCGCTGTAAACGGTATGCTCCCCAACAACACATTGGGCAGAGCGGCTCTTAAACGTCTCAGAACATACGCAGGCGCAGAGCATGAGCACGCAGCTCAGAAACCCGAAAATTATGAGATATAAGGAGGCGGAGTAGATGTACGAATCAAAACAGCCATATTTTTACGGCACAGGCAGAAGAAAAAGCTCCGTTGCAAGAGTAAGAGTTTACGCAGGCAGCGGCAACATTACAATTAACGGCAGAACTCTTGACGATTATTTCGGTCTTGAGACTCTCAAGCTTATCGTTAAGCAGCCCCTTATCCTTACCGAAAATGCCGATAAATTCGATATCGTTTGCACAGTAGCAGGCGGCGGCGTAACAGGTCAGGCGGGAGCTATCCGTCACGGTCTTTCCAGAGCTTTGCTTCAAGTAAACGCAGAGCTTCGTCCTGTTCTTAAGAAGGCAGGTTTCCTCACACGTGATCCGAGAATGAAGGAAAGAAAGAAATACGGTCTCAAAGCCGCAAGACGTGCTCCTCAGTTCTCAAAGAGATAACAATTTATATGTTGTTTACAGTCCTCGAAGCTTTTCGGGGACTTTTCTTTTTGCGGTGAACGCCATGAAACAGTATGTAAACACAGTGCCGGCAAAATGTCCTCCACAGTTACAGCAATTCCACTTTGAAAATTTAAACAAAGTCCTTCGCCAAAATCCATATACGCAAGATTTCAGCTCTGATTTTATATATTTTCTTCGTAGAATGACCGTAGCTACGTGGTATCATTTGTTTTGCGCAGCCCATGGAGACGTACTGCAAAACCGTACACCGCTAAATTTATCCTTGTTTGACAACAAGGATACGCCGTGCTATAATTATACTATTGTAATATTTAAGGATTATTTCCTTGCAATGGAGAGAAGTCCTGCTGAAAAACGCCCTGTCGGACAAAATAAACGACCGTGAAATTTACCTGAAAGGCATTGACAGAAGCTATTATTCCGCAGGTGAAATCAACGAAAGAGGAATGTAATATGCCAAGATTTTTTACCCCCGAAAAACCCTCCGGGATAATAACAGTAACAGGAAGCGACGCGCGGCACATAGGCTTCTCCCTGCGCATGAGGGTGGGAGACAAGCTTACCTTCTGCCACGGCGGAACGGACTATTCCTGCGCCATTGAAAGCATGACGGAAAGCGAGGTCATATGCCGTGTGGAAGGTTGCGCGCCCACTCTTGCGGAACCCTCCGTCAGTCTGACTATTTATCAGGCTTACCCAAAGCAGGACAAGCTTGAACTTATTATCCAAAAGACTGCCGAGCTGGGAGCCTGCCGTATTGTGCCGTTTTTGTCTGCAAGGTGCGTGGCTCGTCCCGACAAAAAGACCTATGAAAAAAAGCAGGCGCGCTTTCAAAAAATTGCGGAAGAAGCCGCCAAGCAGTCGGGCAGGGGACGTATACCCGAGATAACTCCCATTATGACATTTGCCGAGGCTTTGGAAGACATGAGCCGCTGCGATACACGTCTGCTTTGCTATGAAAACGGCGGTAAGCGTCTTAAAGATACGGACTTCCCCGAGCAGGGCAGTATCGGCGTAATGATAGGCTCCGAGGGGGGCTTTGAACGGAGTGAAGCCGAGACTGCGGAGAAAGCGGGAGCTACCCCCATATGGCTGGGGGAACGTATACTGCGGTGCGAGACCTGCCCTATAGCGGTTACTGCTATAATAATGAATCTTACTGATAATATGTAAATCAGAGGATATATGACATGAAATAAAAAATTTCTGCAAATTATCTTCTGTTTTCTAACCTCTATTCTCTATTTTCTAAAAGGAGTACTCCAATGCAAAAACAACGTCTGGATAAATTTCTTTCAAACCAACTTAATATTTCCCGCGCCGACGCTAAAGAGCTTATCAAAAAGCGTCTCGTCTCTGTGAACGGCGATAATGCAAAGCTGTTTGACATGAAGATAGACCCCGAACGGGACGCTGTTTCCTCCGAGGGAAAAAAGATAACCTACCGAGAGCACATCTATATAATGCTGAACAAGCCTGCGGGAGTTGTCTGCGCTACCCGTGACAAGCTGTCCGAAACCGTCCTTGAGCTTATTCCCGAGGAGCTTCGCCGCGAGGGACTTTTCCCCGCAGGCAGGCTTGACAAGGACACGGTGGGGTTTGTGCTTATTACCGACGACGGAGGATTTGCCCACGATATTCTGTCCCCCAAAAAACACGTGGACAAAAAGTATTTTGCCGTTTTGGAAAAAAATATTACAGAGCATGACATAGATTTGCTGAAATCGGGAATTACTATAGACGGCGGAGAAAAATGCCTGCCCGCAGAAGCCGTGACCGCAGGTAAGCAGAATGAGATCGTCCTTACGCTGCGGGAGGGAAAATATCATCAGGTGAAACGTATGGCTGAAGCTTTGGGAAACAAGGTGCTGTACCTCAAACGGATAAACATCGGAGGTCTTGCTCTGGACGAGAAACTGAAGGAGGGTGAATGTCGGGAAATTACTGCGGCTGAGCTCGAAATTCTTAAAAAAAGAGAGAAAAATTAACGCTATACTCTAAATTGCACAAAAAAACAATGAAAAATTTGGCAGGCTCAAAGTCCCTCAATATATTGTGCCGTACCTGCCGTTTTCACTACTCTATGCTCTAAATTGCACAAATAAATCTCAAAGTTTTATGCAAAAACATTAGTTTTTTCGGCGTAATCCTTTCGCTGCGTTAATTTTTCGTCAATCTAAATAAATAAGGTTTTGTAAGTTTGGTTAATAAATGACTTGAAATTTGTGTGCGAAATTTGGTATTATATTAACATAGCCGAATGTATATCGGCAAGACTATTTTTGGGAGGTCTGCAAAAAATGGCAAGTTTATCACTCAGATCCATTTATAAGAAATACCCCGGCGGCGTAGTTGCCGTTTCAGACGTAAACCTTGAGATCAGAGACAAGGAATTCGTTATCCTTGTAGGTCCTTCAGGATGCGGTAAGTCCACAACTCTCCGTATGATCGCAGGTCTTGAGGAAATCTCCGAGGGCGAGCTTTATATCGGCGACAGACTCGTTAACGACGTTGCTCCTAAGGACAGAGATATCGCGATGGTTTTCCAGAACTACGCTCTGTATCCTCATATGACTGTATATGATAATATGGCTTTCGGTCTTAAGCTCCGTAAAGTACCTAAGGACGAGATCAACCGTAAGGTTGAAGAAGCTGCAAGAATTCTCGACATCTCTCACCTTCTCAGCAGAAAGCCTAAGGCTCTCTCCGGCGGTCAGAGACAGCGTGTTGCTTTGGGTCGTGCTATCGTTCGTGAGCCTCAGGTATTCCTCCTCGACGAGCCTCTTTCCAACTTGGACGCGAAGCTCCGTGCACAGATGAGAACCGAGATCTCCAAGCTCCATCAGAAGCTGGGTACTACATTTATCTATGTAACCCACGACCAGACAGAGGCTATGACAATGGGTGACCGTATCGTTGTTATGAAGGACGGCTTCATTCAGCAGGTTGACTCTCCTCAGAACCTCTATACAAACCCTGTTAACCAGTTCGTTGCAGGCTTCATGGGTTCACCTCAGATGAACTTTGTTGACGCTTTCCTCAGAAAGATCGACGGCAAATTTGCTATCGAGTTCGGCTCCGAGGACACCAAGACAAGCCGCGGCAAGAAGTACTATGTTGAGCTTCCCGAGGCTAAGGTTGAAGAGGCTGTTCTTAACGAGTACGTTGACAAGGAGATCATCATGGGCGTTCGTCCCGAGAATATCCACGATGAGGAAATGTTCCTCTCCGCTGCTAAGACAGGCGTTATCGACGCTAATGTTGAGATCACCGAAATGATGGGTGCAGAGACATTCCTGTACCTGAACTGCGAGGGTATTCCTCTCACAGCACGTGTTGATCCTCGTTCAACAGCTCGTCCTCAGGACACTATCAAGGTTGCTATCGATCCTAACAAGGTTCACATCTTTGACAAGGAAACTGAAAAGACTGTTGTCAACTGATTGCACATTTAATCTGAATATTGACCGTCTCCATAAAGTGGGGCAGCGGTAAAAAGTATTCTAATGTTTTAGAAAAGGCTGCGTAGAAACATATGCAGCCTTTTTATTTTTATCATAATCCCTGCGGTCGGCGGTCGTGACTGCGGATTTGATGAGGCAGCAGTAACCGTGACCTTTATAATATTCAAAAGAAAAGAACATCATTATATCTGAAAGGGTGATACAATGAAAAACATTATGGTGATAGTCGGCGGCGGACGACCGAACGGTAACACATCACAGCTTGTAACCGCATTTTCAAAAGGCGCGGAGGACGCGGGACACAAGGTCGAGATAGTATCGCTGGTGAAAAACGAGGTAAAGGGCTGCCTTGGCTGCAACGCCTGTCGATACGGAAAACCTTGCGTTCAGCGTGACAGTTTTAATGAACTTATCCCAAAAATTATGGAAGCTGATATGTTGGTGTTTGCCTCTCCGCTTTATTTCTGGACTATATCCGCACGAATGAAGGCTTTTATTGAAAGATTTTATTGCCTTGCGGAGGAAGATACAAACCCGAATCTCGGACGCTATGAAAAATATCCGGAAAAAGATTGCGCATTGCTTATGACAGCGGCGGATAACTTGTTTTGGACATTTGAGCAAGCAGTGTCGTATTACAGATTTACGCTGATAAATTATCTTGGATTTCATGATAAGGGAATGCTTACGGCAGGCGGCTGCGGCGACACTAACGGAAAGCCGCAGATCGAACATACGGAGCATTTGAGAAATGCATATGAGTTTGGTAAAAAAATATATTAAAAAGGAGATTGTTGATGATTGATTTTGGCTGTCGGTTAAACAACATATTGTTTTCATAATTTAAGTTTGAGAAGCATTTTATTTTATTATTATATAATAAACAGTCTGCGTCTATAAAAGATGCAGACTGTTTTATAACCCACTGTACTTATCATTTTAACTACATTTTTGAAAACTTCTGTATCGCTGCCTGCCTGATTTCGGTAAGTTTTTTTATTTTATGAACGCTTATTTAATCGACTTAAAAGCTTCGTCCAAATCAAAAATAATATCATCGATATGCTCCGTACCTATTGAAAGACGAATAGTGTTGGGCTTAATGCCCTGCTCCGCAAGCTCGGTTTCGTTGAGCTGGGAATGTGTGGTGGAAGCAGGGTGAATTGCAAGGCTCTTAACGTCCGCAACGTTGGCAAGCAGGGAAAAGATTTGCAGATTGTCAATAAATTTCTTAGCGTCCTCCTCGCCGCCCTTTATCTCAAATGTGAATATAGAGCCGCCGCCGTTAGGGAAATACTTATCGTAAAGACGCTTCTGCTCTCCGTCTGCAAGAGAAGGGTGATTTACCTTTTCCACCTGTGGGTGATTTTTCAGGAAATTCACTACCTTTATAGTGTTTTCAACATGGCGTTCCACCCTCAGGGACAGAGTTTCCAGTCCCTGCAAGAAAATAAACGCATGGAAAGGCGAAAGGGTAGCTCCCGTGTCCCGAAGAAGAATAGCGCGTATTTTTGTGACGAACGCCGCCGCTCCCACAGCCTTTGTAAAGCTTACGCCATGGTAGCTTGGGTTAGGCTCGGTGAGAGACGGAAACTTTCCGCTTGCCTCCCAGTCGAACTTGCCGCTGTCAACGATAACGCCGCCGATAGCAGTACCGTGTCCGCCGATAAATTTTGTCGCCGAGTGAACCACAATATCCGCCCCGTGCTCAATAGGTCTGATAAGGAAAGGTGTACCGAAGGTGTTGTCGATAACAAGGGGTATCTTGTGCTTGTGGGCAATTTCGGCGGTCTTTTCAATGTCGATAAGGTTGGAATTAGGGTTGCCGAGGGTCTCGATAAAAATCGCCTTAGTGTTTTCCTGTATTGCCCTTTCAAAAGCGCCCTCATCGTCGGGGTCGACGAATGTTGCTGTAATTCCGTAGGTGGGCAGGGTGTGCGCTAAAAGATTATATGTACCGCCGTATATTGTTTTTGCGGCGACAATGTGATCCCCAGCCCCCGCAAGGTTCTGAATGGTGTAGGTTATGGCAGCCGAACCCGAAGCTACCGCAAGAGCAGCAACTCCTCCCTCCAGAGCGGCAATTCTCTGCTCAAAAACATCTTGGGTCGGATTGGTGAGACGACCGTAAATGTTTCCCGCGTCCTTCAGAGCGAACCTGTCCGCCGCGTGCTGTGAGTTGTGAAAAACATACGAAGAAGTCGCATAGATAGGCACCGCTCTCGCGTCGGTAACTGGGTCGGGGTTTTCCTGTCCGATATGGAGCTGCTTGGTCTCAAACCTTAAATTTCTTTCATTAAAATTACTCATTGTAAAAATCTCCTTATAATTTATTTATGGTATATTTCTGTACTCTATTCCTAATTTTCTTGCCTATGTCCGCACATTCGCTTGCTTAAAATAACCATTTCGGACTGTTCCTTTCATTTGATATATTACCTATATGTTTAATAGGATTAGTATGGTTATATTATACATCAAAAAAATCCCTTTGTCAAGGGGGTTTAAAAAATTTTTTATGGGGACATTTAGACAGGCAGCAATACAGAAGTTTTGCTACTCATGTGAACACTTTACCCTTATTGACATAGTATGCCGATAAGGGTAAAGGCTCAGCCTTTTCGTCCCCCTATAATTTTATTCACCCGCCCCTTGGGGGGCTGCGCAAAACAAATAATACGCATGTATAATATTCTGTGGAGACTCTTAACCGGCACTGCGTTTGCAGGTTTCCGCGGGGATCCCTTACTCAGTACATCGTCAGCTTGTCCGCAATTTCTGAAAGCTCGCTCTGCTCGTAAAAATCAATGGTAATGCTTCCCCTCTCGCCATCCTTTGAGGAAATGCGCACCTTTCTTCCCAGATGCTTTTCAAGACTTATCTGCATTTCAGTGATAAAGGGAGTACTCTCACAAAAGCTGTTTTCCGACGCTGAAGTCTCCCCCGCCTCGGTACTTTCGGTTTTTTTATCCGCAGAACTTTCCGTCCCCGCCTTTTCTTCGGGAGCATTTTCCGCCGTACCCTTTGCAGCTATCTTTTCAATTCCGCGGACGGTTATTTTCCCTGCCGCTGCGTCCTTTGCAAGAGAAACCATGTCCTCCTCGTTTTCAACTGCTGCGATAGCTTTAGCCTGCCCCACGGAAATTTCCCGCTTTCTAAGCATTTCCACCAAAGCCTCGGGAAGATTGAGCAGCCGCACAGAGTTCGCAATAGCCGAACGGGATTTTCCCACTGCCTTTGAAAGCTGCTCCTGTGTCATGCCGTACTCCTCCATAAGGGAACGGTAAGCTATTGCTTCTTCAATGGGGTTCAGATCCTCACGCTGAATATTTTCGATAAGAGCGATTTGGGCGGTCTCCTCATCGGTAAAGTCCTTTATAATTGCGGAAACCTCGCTGAGACCCAGCATTCTGCAAGCCCGCCAACGGCGTTCACCTGCGACTATCTGATAGTTCGCCCCCATGGGACGTACCACAATAGGCTGAATAAGACCGTGCTGACGGATACTGTCCGCAAGCTCGGCGATAGAGTTGTCGTCAAACTGCTGACGGGGCTGATTGCGGTTAGGCTCTATATCGGACATACGGAGAGTGACCGTACCCTCGCCGCTGTCGCTGCCGTTATCGCCGAACAGGGCGTCAAGACCCTGACCGAGCGCTTTTTTCTTTGCCATGTTTAAATTCCTCCTAAATATTTTGTCAGTATCGTTAAATGTTATCAATTATTATGTTTTCCACAAAACCGATGCTGTATAGTAAACTATCATCTTAAGGTCAAGACTCAACCTTGTTGTGGCGTTTCAGCATTTCGTCCGTAAGAGCAATATATGCCTCCGCGCCGCGGGAAGCCTTGTCATAATAAACCACCGGCTTGCCGAAGCTGGGAGCCTCGCTTATGCGGACATTTCTCGGAATAACCGTCTTGAACATTTTTTTCGGGAAATGTTTTTTCACCTCGCTGACAACCTGCGCCGTAAGGTTCAGTCTGCTGTCGAACATGGTGAAAAGTATGCCCTCAATATCAATAGTGGGGTTATACCGCTGCTTCACAAGTCTTATGGACTCGATAAGCTGAGAAAGTCCCTCCAGCGCAAAATACTCGCAGGTCATAGGCACCAGCACCGTATCGCAGGCGCAGAGTGCGTTTATAGGTATCAAAGACAGAGACGGAGGGCAGTCCAGCAAAATATAGTCATAATCCTGCCGAATGGTGAGAAGCTGCATTTTCATGCGCTTCTGCATATTGTCCACCTCAATAAGCTCGATATCAGCGGCAGCAAGCGCAGACGTCGCAGGCACGAGCCAGACATTGTCGAACTCGGTTTTTATCACAGCCTCCTGGATACGCCGCAGTCCGAGCAGCACATCATATGTAGACGCGCCGATACTTTTTTTCTTCACGCCAAATCCGCTGGTAGTATTACCCTGTGCGTCCATATCGACGCACAGGACTTTTTTCTTTTTTTGACCGAGACAAGCGGCAAGGTTCACCACCGTAGTGGACTTACCCACGCCGCCCTTCTGATTAGCAACTGCAATAACAACAGACATTTTGAGGACGTCCTTTCAGAAAAAATCATCAATATGAATATTATAGCACATTTTCATTCTTATTGCAACTTTTTTTTCCGCATTTCTTTATAATGTTTTTATTACAGCTATTCCACGGAGAAAGTATACAAAATCAGAACCGAAATCTTGCGTATATATGTATTTTGGCGAAGGACTTTGTTTGCATTTTCAAGGCAAAATTGCTGTAAACAAAAAATGTTCCACGTGGAACAAGTATGTTAATTTTTTAACGAGATTGTTTCACGTGGAACATTTTTTAAATTAAACGGCGAATATTTCCAACCCATTTAAGCATACTATATTATAAAAGGAGATGATATCATGAACCGTCCGCCGCTTTCAAGGCAAAGAAAAATACGTCTGCGGAACGCCGCCGCGGGAATACTTTTTCTGGCAATGCTCCCCCTTATGACCGCTGCGGTATCGGCGGCAATGCCGAGGTCTGCAAATTCTGCCGTGTTTTTGGCAGCAAGCGCCTCCGCTTTTCTCTCTGTGGGGGACGTTTTCCAAAACCAAAATAATAATATAGCTTCTGAAATCAATCAAAAAATCAACTCCGCCGAAATTGCTGCGGACAAGTCCCCTGAAAATCATAAAAAGCTTTTTGCTGTGGACGATACCTTTATGCTCTCATACGGGGAGCTGCTTATTCCAAACAGTACCGATGAGGAAAGACGTGTACCCGATAAAACGGACGTGGGTCCCGAACCATACCCCGAAAACCTTGAAAATCATGACGGCGCAATTACAGCAATGTGCTACGGAAATTTTCAGGGAGACAATTATATAAACCTTGACAGGGCGGGTCAGGTACGGAATGTCACAAACCTGCCAAACAGTACCCTGCTAAAGGAAAGCCGCCTTGCCCCTGATTTTAAAATAGAAAAGAACGGCGAACCGCAGGTGCTTATCATGCACACCCATGCCACTGAAAGCTATGAGCCTTATGAGCGAGATTTTTATGACAGCAGCTTTAATTCCCGCACTACCGACCCGAATATGAATATGGCTGCCGTTGGTGACGCTATTGCCGAACAGCTTGAAGCGGCGGGAATTGCAGTCCTTCACGATACCACAATGCACGATTACCCCTCATACAACGACAGCTATGACAGGAGCAGGGAGACGGTGCAGAATATTCTTGCGGAAAATCCGTCCATAAAAATCGTGCTTGATATCCACCGCGACGCTATTGAGCGGGAAAGCGGCGAGCGAATTGCCCCCGTTGCCGAGATAGACGGTAAAAACGCGGCACAGATAATGATAATAAGCGGCTGCGATGATGGCACTATGGATATGCCTAATTACCTGAAAAATTTCCGCTTTGCAAGTCTTTTGCAGCAGCAGCTTGAAAGCGACTATCAAGGACTGACCCGTCCCATTCTTTTCGACTACCGAAAATACAATCAGGATTTGACCACAGGTTCCATTCTTATTGAGGTGGGTGGACACGCTAACAGCGTCGACCAGGCGGTGTATAGCGGCGAGCTTATCGGCAAATCGCTGGCAAAGTGTTTCGATTGATTTTACATTTTTACATAGCGGGGAAATTGTTCCACGCGGAACAAACCGGAGGAAAGTAAAATGAGTCCTTTTAATTTCAATGTTGCCATGGACGACAAAAGAAAGCTTTGCAGGTGGGTTTGGTATACAATTACGGCATTTGTGCTGACGACAGCTTTTGTCGCGGGATTTGTGACGGTCTATGTCAATTCCTACAATGTTATGCACAAAGAACCTATGCACGTCCTTGAAATTTATGACGACGGGGTAGTTATTTTTGATAATTATTATCGGTACGAAAATTTCTGATTTCTATAAAAGCGACATTTTTCTTTTTCACGGCATGATATAATGAATAAAAATCCCAAAAATTGTAAAATATAAGGAAGTGTTAAAATGCCGTTTTTGGTAAAAGAAAAGGTAGTAAACAAGGTCGTCCAAATCGAAACTGATAAAATTATCCCCAACCCATATCAGCCAAGACGTGAATTTGACGATTTGGAGGGGCTTGCCCAAAGCATTCTTCAGAACGGAATTTTGCAGCCACTGACCGTCCGCAAAGAAAACGGAGAGATAGAACTTGTTTCTGGAGAACGCCGTCTACGCGCCGCAAAAATGCTGGGCATGGAGACTGTCCCCTGCATAATAGTTGAAATGACAGGAAGAAACTCCGCGGTAATGGCTCTTATTGAAAACATTCAGCGGCAGGACTTATCCGTCTTTGACGAAGCTGAAGCCATTGCAAAGCTAATAGATTTTTATGGCATGACACAGGAGGACGCCGCAGTTAAGCTTGGAAAGTCCCAATCCACCATAGCAAACAAACTTCGCATATTAAAGCTTGACGAAGACACACGCAGCAAGATAACAGAATACGGTCTTACAGAACGTCACGCCCGCGCACTTTTAAAGCTCCCCGAAGAGATGCGGCCACAGATTTTAGAAACAGTCCATTGCAGAAATCTCAATGTTGAAGCCACGGAAAGACTTATTGATACCATGCTGCACAAGCAGACCGAATTGGAAAGCCTTCGGAAACGAAGCGTTGTTTTCAAGGACGTACGACTTTTTGTAAACACTATTAATAAGGCTGTGGAGATGATGAAAGCGGCGGGAATAAATGCCGACTCCAAAAAAATTCAGCAGGAGGGTTTTATTGAATACATAGTAAGAATACCCACCAAATAAAATGTTCCACGTGAAACTATTTCGTTAAATATTTAACAATAATGTTTCACGTGGAACAATTTTCATACTTGACTATTTTCTCTCATTGTGCTATACTAAAAGAAAACGCAAAAAGAGGAAATACCATGAAATTTGAAACTATAGAAGATTACAAAAAAAATACCGTAAACGTGGTGGTCAGCGAAGAAAAAATTAGGGAAGCCGTTAAAAAAACAGGTCAAAGCCTTAATGAAATTTACGACGGCACTCCACTGCTGCTTGTCAGCGTTTTAAAGGGTTCTTTCGTATTTCTTGCCGACCTGTGCAGAGAAATAACAGTACCCTGCGAAATTGGTTTTATGGCGGCAAAAAGCTACTATGAGGGAACTTCTTCCACGGGTGAAGTCGACATCACAATGGACTTGCAGCAGGATATCAGCAAATATCACGTGGTTATTGTGGAGGACATTATTGACTCGGGCAGAACACTAAAAAGCATTGCCGAACTTCTGAGAAGCAGAAACCCCAAGTCCCTGCGAGTAATTACCCTGCTGGACAAGCCAAGCCGCCGAGAGGTTGATTTCAACGCAGACGTTTCCCTGTTCACAATTCCCGACCTTTTTGTGGTGGGGTACGGTCTGGACTACGCCGAGTACTACAGAAATCTGCCATATGTGGCGTGCATAGAAGAATAAGTTCTACGTGGAACAAAAAATACCCTGCTCAAAAAAGCAGGGTAAAATTTTTATTCTTCTGTATTGTCATTATCTTCTGAAACAGATTCTTCAACTATTTTTTCGGACTTTTCTTCATTCTCCGCAGCGGCAATTTCTTCCTCGCTGGGTTCTTCGACCTTTGCAGTCTCGGCTGTATCGTCGTGCTCCGCTGAGGTAAACGCTGCTACCGTTCCGTCGCCTGACATTCTCATCAAGCGCACGCCCGTTGCGTAACGTCCCATAATTCTTATGTCGCTGACGCGGATACGAATAATAATTCCGTCTGTGGAAATCATTATAACGTCCTCGTCCTCACCCACAACTCTTACGCCGCAGACCTTGCCTTTTTCCTCCGAAGCCTTGTAGTTCAGCAAACCAAAACCGCCTCGGTTCTGAATTCTGTAGCTGTCCAAACTGCTTCTTCTTCCGAATCCCTTGTCGGTAACAGTAAGGACTTCCGCTCCCTCACGGAGCAATGCCATTGAAACTACCTTGTCTCCGTCACGAAGTGTTATCGCTTTTACACCGTGCGCAGAACGGGACAACGCTCTGACCTTTTCCTCCTCGATCCGTATTGCCATACCGTTTTGTGTAGCAATTATAAGCTGGGCGTTACCCTCGGTAAGAACCACAGAAGCAATTTCGTCCCCCTCGTCAAGACCGATAGCGATAAGACCGTTTTTACGGACATTCTTATACGCTTCAAGTGAAGTACGCTTTATCTTTCCGTTTTTCGTTACCATAATAACGTACTTGCCTTCGCTGAAATCAGAGGTATTCAGCATTGCCGCAACGCTTTCGCCCTCGCCCATCGGCAGGATATTGACAATGTTAAGTCCCCTCGCCTGCTTAGAACCCTCGGGAATTTCAAAACAGCGAAGCTTGTACATAATTCCCTTGTTGGAAATAAAAAGAATATTGTCATGGCTGGAGCTGATAAACATTTCCTGAACAAAATCCTCGTCTCTCTGCTTCATACCGGAAACACCCTTGCCTCCGCGGTTCTGCGCTTTATACACAGCAACAGGCTGGCGTTTGATGTAGCCTATATCGGTGTAAGTCACAACGCAGTTTTCAACCGGAATAAGATCCTCAACGTCCACCTCACCCGAAATAGTCTCAATTGCAGTACGCCTTTCATCGCCGTACTTGTTCTTGATGACTTCCAATTCCGAGGCAATTATTTCAAGCACCTTTTGGTGGTCTCCCAAAATGTCAAGGAATTCCTGAATTTTAGCATGGAGAGCGTTCAACTCGTCCTCAAGCTTCTGACGTTCCAAGCCGGAAAGCTGAACAAGTCTCATCTGCGCAATAGCGTCCGCCTGAACTTCCGAAATACCGAAACGTTCCATAAGTTTTGATTTTATTTCGGCAGCGTCCTTTGATGTGCGGCAGATTTTTACAACCTCGTCAATGTTGTCAACGGCAATCATCAGACCTTCTAAAATGTGAGCACGTTCTCTTGCCTTTTTAAGGTCAAATTCGGTGCGGCGGCGGATAACGTCCACCTGAAAATCAATGTACTCTTCAAGCATTTGCTTGAGGGTAAGCACCTTAGGCTCGCCGCGGACAAGGGCAAGCATGATAACGCCCACGGTGTCCTGCAATTGAGTGTATGCGAAAAGCTTGTTCAGAACTATCAGCGGAGCAGCGTCCTTTTTAAGCTCAATAACAATTCTAACGTCATGCTCCTTGTCGGATTCGTCGCGGACAAAATGAATACCGTCCACACGTTTTTCCTTTGCCATGGTTGCAATACTTTCAACAAGTCTTGCCTTGTTCACCATGTATGGGATTTCCGTAACAATTATGCACTGTCTGCCCTTTATTTCCTCAATTTCGGTACGGGCACGGAGGGTCAGCTTTCCTCTGCCTGTTGCATATGCGGAACGTATTCCGGCTCTTCCCATTATAATACCGCCTGTAGGAAAATCAGGTCCCTTAATATATTCCATAAGACCTTCAATGGAAATATCAGGGTCTTTTATCATAGCGTCAATTGCGCCGATAACCTCACGGAGATTGTGAGGCGGAATATTCGTAGCCATACCGACAGCGATACCTATTGAACCGTTCACCAAAAGATTTGGGAAACGTGAGGGCAGAACCTCCGGTTCAAGCAGGTGGTCATCGTAGTTTGGACGGTAGGGTATAGTATCCTTGCCTATGTCTGCAAGCATCTCTCCCGCAATTTTCGCCATTCTTGCCTCGGTGTAACGGTAAGCAGCAGGTGGGTCGCCGTCCGTGGAACCGAAGTTGCCGTGACCGTCTATAAGAGGATAGCGGAGAGAAAAGCTCTGCGCTAAACGTACCAAAGCGTCATAAACGGAAGCATCGCCATGGGGGTGATATTTACCCAAAACCTCGCCGACTGTGTAGGCGCACTTTCTGTATGGCTTGTCAGCGGTGTTTCCCGCGTCGTCCATGGTATAAATGATACGCCTGTGTACGGGCTTCAAACCGTCCCGAACATCGGGCAGCGCTCGCGAGGCTATTACCGACATTGAATATTCCAGAAACGATTTTTTCATTTCGCTTTCAATGTCGACATTTATGACCTTTGAATTTTCATCGTTGTACAAATTTAAAACACTCCTTTGCGCGGTCGCCGCGCTGCGTTTTTCACCCCATAAAAATAAGTACATTTTATTTTACTAAGTCCCAATCAATGGGCGGGGTAATTTATCTTATTTTAGCTGCGTTTATATCGTATACCCATAATTATTGAAAGCTTTTCGCGGACGGTTTTAACATTTTCCTCCGAAAACGCCGATTTGGGTACTATAAACAAATAAGCTTTTTTTACAACAAGTATAAAAATATCTTCTTTTTCCAATAAGTCAACTATATGGGAATCAAGATGTATAACCG
>CAMWVF010000005.1 GCA_947177545.1 uncultured Clostridia bacterium
ATGTATAATAGTATTTATCATGATCAAAAAAGGAGTAAAAAATTATGAAATTATCAAAAATTCTGTGCGGCGCTCTTGCCGCTGTAATGACCCTCTCCCTCGCAGGCTGCGGCGGAGATAAGAAAACCACCCTGGTTATGGCTACAAACGCAGAGTTCCCTCCCTATGAGTACCGCGAGGGCGACCAAATTGTGGGCATAGACGCTGAAATAGCTCAGGCTATCGCCGACGATATGGGTCTTGAACTCGTTATCGAGGACATGGCTTTCGATTCCATCGTCCCCGCTATCCAGTCAGGCAAAGCCGATATAGGCGTTGCGGGAATGACTGTTGACGAGGACAAGCTTCAGAACGTTGATTTCTCTATCCCATACACAACTGCGGCACAGGTGGTTATCGTTACAAACGATTCGCCTATAGCATCTCCCGCTGACCTTGAGGGCAAGACTATCGGCGTGCAGCTTGGCACAACAGGAGACAATTTTGCGGGAGAAATTACCGATGCTACAGTAGAGCGTTACAACAAGGGCTTCGAGGCTGTACAGGCTCTGGGTCAGAATAAGATAGACGCTGTTATTATCGACCGTGAACCCGCAAAGGTATTCGTTTCCGAAAACGATGGTCTGAAAATTCTTGACGAGGACTACACGGTTGAGGATTACGCTATCGCTGTTGCAAAGGACAATCAGGAGCTTCTGGAGCAGATAAACACTTCCCTGACAAAGCTCAAGGACTCGGGCAAGCTTCAGGAAATTATTGACAAGTACATCAACGCTGAGTAAAAATAAACGGCGTAAAGGTTCGCTGTTCGGCTGCCTTTACGCTGTTTTTATAAAAAATGATATTGACCGAAAGGATATGAAAATGGCTGATTGGATAGAAAACTTTCAAAACAGGTTCTACCTCAATTTCATAAAGGATGACAGGTGGCAGTACATAACAAGAGGTCTGTGGACTACGATACAGATAACCGTTTTCGCCGTACTGCTCGGTATCGCTATAGGCTTTCTTGTGGCGGTGATACGCTCCACCCATGACAAGACGGGGAAAATGGTTATCCCTAACTTTATCTGCCGCGTTTATCTTACCGTAATAAGGGGTACGCCTGTTGTCGTTCAGCTTCTTATTATTTATTTTGGAATATTCGCTTCGGTGAATATCGGGAAAATGATAGTTGCGGTGATCGCTTTCGGAATAAATTCGGGAGCGTATGTTGCGGAGATAGTCCGCAGCGGCATTATGTCCATTGACAAGGGACAGTTCGAGGCGGGACGGAGCTTAGGCTTCAACTATGTTCAGACTATGGTGCATATTATCATGCCGCAGGCGTTCAAGAACGTCCTCCCCGCGCTGGGCAACGAGCTTATCGTGCTTTTAAAGGAGACCTCCGTTTCGGGCTATATCGCCATGGAGGATCTTACCAAGGGCGGCGACATAATACGAAGCCGTACATACGACGCTATGATGCCCCTGCTTGCAGTTGCGCTTATTTACCTTGTAATAGTAATGCTGCTTGAATTTGCCGTTGGAAAGCTTGAAAGGAGGCTGAGGAACAGTGACCACTGATACGCTTATTTCTGTCCGCGGTCTTACTAAAAAGTTTGACGGCATGGCGACCCACGCCCTTAACGGCGTTTCCGCAGACATTCACAAGGGCGAGGTGGTGTTTGTTATCGGGCCCTCCGGCTCCGGCAAGAGTACTTTCCTCCGCTGCCTTAATCTTCTGGAGGAACCTACCTCGGGTACTATCCTTTTCGAGGGTGCGGACATTACCGACAAGAAAACCGATATTAACCTCCACCGCAGAAAAATGGGAATGGTCTTTCAGCAGTTCAATCTGTTCCCACATATGAGTATTATGAAAAATCTTACGATCGCCCCTATGAAGCTTTTGAAGCTGTCCCGAGAAGAGGCAGAGCAGACCGCAAGGGAGCTGCTGGCGAGAGTAGGACTTTCCGACCGTGCCGACGCATACCCCAATCAGCTTTCGGGAGGACAGAAGCAGCGTATCGCAATAGTCCGTGCGCTGTGCATGAAGCCCGACGTTATGCTTTTTGACGAGCCGACCTCTGCCCTCGACCCGGAAATGGTAGGCGAGGTGCTGACGGTAATGCGTGAGCTTGCGGAGGAAAATATGACTATGGTAGTTGTTACCCATGAAATGGCATTTGCAAAGGAAGTTGCGACTCGCGTGATTTTTATGGATAACGGCTCGATAGTTGAAGAAAATACTCCTAAGGAGCTTTTTGAAAACCCTCAGAGCGACAGGTTAAAGAGCTTCCTCGCGAAAATAATATAATCATTAATTTACACGACCTCCGCAAACGGCAAAAAAGGCGGAGGTCAATTTTTGGAAAGGCAAGTTTTTAAAATGGATTCGGCAAGTATTATTCTGTATCAGATAATTATTATGTTCATTCTGATACTGTTAGGCTTTATCCTTTACAGGACTAAAGTTTTCACAAGAAAGAGCTGCAATCAGCTTTCAAATTTTGTTCTTATGGCGGTGCTGCCTGCGGTCATCTTCAACGCTTTTCAAAAGGAGTTCAAGCCCGAGCTTGTGCGGGGACTTCTTATCGCCTTTGCAATGGCAGTCATCTCACACATAGTTTTTATTGCGCTGGGCATGATCTTCTGCGGAAAAAGACGAGGGGAAAATTCCTCTGTTGAAATATTTTCCGTGACCTATTCAAACTGCGCCTTTTTGGGCATACCTTTGATAGACGCAATTTACGGCACGGACGGGATTTTTTATCTTACTGCGTATATTGCGGTTTTCAATCTGCTTTCGTGGACTCACGGGGTCATGATACTGACTGACAGAGTTACCGTAAAATCCGCGGTGAACGCCCTTAAAGCGCCTGCCGTTATAGCTACTTTTGCGGGACTTATTTTCTTTTTCCTGCGCATACCGCTGCCTGACATTATCGCACAGCCTATCGGGTATATTGCTTCTCTGAACACTCCCCTTGCAATGATAATTTCGGGAATAACAATTGCCCGCTCCGACCTGAAAAAAGCGCTTAAAAATGGCGGGGTTTACCTTACAGCGGTACTGAAGCTTATAGTTGGACCTTTAATAATAATGCTTTTACTGAAGCCTTTCGGCGCGGATCCTGTTATTGCGGATACGATACTTATATCGGCAGCGTGTCCCACGGCGGCTTCAGCTATAATGTTTTCTGCAAGATACGGCAAAAACTCGGTTTACGCCTCGGAGATATTTGCGGTGTCCACACTTTTGTCGGCGGTGACGATGCCGCTGGTAATGCTTGTTTCGGGGTATTTCCTTTAATATTCGGAAGGCTCCTTATCGCCCTCCGCAGAGGGCGATATCTTCTATCGTTCAGCGCTCAGCCGGATCGGCTGCTTGCCTAAATGTAACCTTATAAATTAATAAATTTATGCCTTGAATTTAGGAAAAAAGTATGCTATAATCTTCTAAAGAAAAATTTCAACAGGAGATAAATTATATGAAAAAATCATCGGAGCTTTTATGGTACAAGCAGCCTGCCCGCAACTGGGACGAGGCTCTCCCCGTGGGCAACGGCAGGCTGGGCGGAATGATATTCGGCAAGCCCGAAGACGAGCTTATCCAGCTTAACGAGGACTCTATCTGGTCAGGCGGCTTCCGCAAAAGGAACAATCCCAAGGCCTATGAAAATCTTGAAAAAATGCGGCAATTTATACGCGAGGGAAAAACTGCCGAAGCGGAACGTCTATGTGAGGACGCTTTCTACGGCGTGAACGACCAGCAGCGGCACTATCAGCCATTAGGGGACTTCCACATTTGGCAGGGCAACACGGAGGAATGCTCCGACTATATGCGCTGTCTTGACCTTTCAAACGCTGTCTGCGAGACATACTGGACAAGCGGCGGGGTACGCTGCTGCCGCAGGATTTTTGCTTCTTATCCCGACAATGTAATGGTTATAGGCTTTACGGCAGACCAAAAGGGTATGATAGAATTTACCGCAAGCATCGACGGTCGGGATGACAACTACGACAAAAACGAGGCGTACGACAGCTCCACCCTGCTGTTTACGGTTTCGGACGGTATTCCTTACGCGGCGGCTATATCCTGCCATGCGGAAGGCGGCAAGGCGTACACATATGCTAACCGTATCCGCGTTGAGGGCGCTGACTCGGCGTTTATAACCATTGCCTGTCAGACCTCTTACCGCGGCGGGGACTATGAAAGGCTTGCTATAAGTCAAGCAAAGGCGGCGGTGCGCAAGGGTATGCAGAATCTTTTGACATGGCATATTGCGGACTACACCGAGCTGTACAAACGGTGCGAACTGCACTTATGCCAAAACGACGAAAACTTGTGCTATGCTGAAATCCCTACCGACGAACGTTTGCAGAAAATCAAGGACGGCGGCATTGACAACAAGCTTGTTGAGATGTACTTCAATTTTTCAAGGTATCTTATGATATCGGGCAGCCGTGAGGGAAGTCTCCCACTGAATTTGCAGGGCATATGGAACAAGGATATGTGGCCCGCCTGGGGTGGCAAGTACACCGTAAACATCAACACGGAAATGAACTACTGGGGCGCGGAAATGCAGAACCTTTCCGAGTGTCAGCAGCCGCTTTTCGACCACATCGAGCGCATGAGGGAGAACGGCAGAGTTACAGCCCGTGAGATGTACCGCTGCGGTGGAACGGTGTGCCACCACAATACGGATATATGGGGGGACACGGCTCCCCAGGACAAGTGGCTCCCTGGCACGCTTTGGGTCATGGGCATGGCTTGGCTCTGTACTCACATTTACGAGCATTATCTTTTCACCGGAGACAAGGGTTTCCTTGCGGAAAAGTACGATACCATGCGTGAGGCTGCGGAATTTTTTGCGGACTATCTTATTGACGACGGCAGAGGCAGAATGGTGACAAGTCCCTCGGTCTCGCCCGAAAACACGTACATCACCAAGGACGGCGCGCGGGGTACTATATGTCAGGGCGCGGCTATGGACAGTCAGATTTTGTACACGCTGTTCACGGCGGTGATAAACAGTTCGGCAGAATTGGACGAGCATATAAAGTCCAAAGACGACGCCGAATTTATCGAGAAAATAAAGACCCTGCGTGATAAGCTGCCAAAGCCCGAAATAGGAAAATACGGTCAGATAATGGAATGGGCGGAGGATTACGACGAGGCGGAGCCGGGACACAGGCATATTTCTCAGCTTTTCGCTCTGTATCCTGCGGACATTATCACAAAGCGGCACACTCCCGAGCTTGCGGAGGCGGCAAAGGCGACATTGATACGCCGTCTCACCCACGGCGGCGGACACACAGGCTGGTCAAGAGCATGGATAATAAATATGTGGGCGCGTCTCCATGAGGGCGAAAGGGTTGGGAAAAATATCTCCGCACTGCTTGCTCATTCCACGAGTATAAATATGTTTGATATGCACCCGCCTTTCCAGATAGACGGCAACTTCGGCGGCGGCGCGGGAATTGCCGAGGCTCTTATCCAAAGTCACAGCGGTGAGATACACTTTTTGCCTGCCGCTCCCAAGGAGTGGGACAAGGGCTACGTCCGCGGAATTATCGCGCGGGGCGGCTTCGAGGTTGACTTTGAGTGGGAAGACGGTAAGGTCGTTTCCGCGGCTGTACTTTCCCTTTGCGGAAATTCCTGCTGTATTGTTGGCAGCGGCATTTCGGTCTCCTGCGGCGGTGCGGACGTCCCCGTAACGGATAATGGGGACACGGCAAAATTTGATACCGAGCGCGGCAAGGTTTATGAGATAAATTTTTAGCGGACAAAGTCCCATAAAAAATAAAAAGCGGTTGAGAAGTCAGCCGCTTTTTTATTTGCACCTATTCAATTTCCTGTTCCAAGCTTACAGCAAACCTCCAAAATAAAGCTTGCCGAAAATAAAGGCAAGGAAATTATACGAATAAAATAAAAACGGTCGGATTTTAAAAATACATAAAATAACCTTTGTTTGTAATAAAATCAGGCAATTCAAGAATTCCCTCGCCCAATGCAAATGCGTACAGCAGAGCCGCCGCAACGAGTACGATAAATATTATCATAGCATTTCTTTCGCTTTTGTTCATTATCATCATTCCTTTACAAAAATGTTTTTTCACAGCGTAACCTTTTAGCTGATGTTTTACTACCGTTGGTTGTATTATATCACAACTTAAAGTAGTTGTCAACACCTTTTGAGTTTTTTATTTTACCCGCATAATTTGTTATAATAAAGACACAACATATATGCGGAGGTAGCTATGGTCAAAAACTTGCGGTTGTTAAGGGAGGAACGGGGCTTTTCACAGCAAAGGCTTGCGGAAATGCTTGATATTTCACAGCAGTCAGTGTTCAAATACGAAAAGACCTCAAATGAACCCGACATTTCAACGTTAATAAAAATCGCCGGCATTTTCGGCGTTACGGTGGATTACCTGATAGGCAATTCGGAAATACGGGAAAAAAACGCGAAGCTTGGAACGGCGATACTTACAGAGCGTGAAATCGCTCATATAAGCCGCTGGAGAAGGCTGCCCGAAGACGTGCAGGCGAAAATGGACGCTTTGATCGAAAGCATTACAAAAGCTTAAAATTAAACTTTTTATGAACCTTCCAAAATGTAAACCGTTTCAATTCATATGTAAACCATTTCAAGCAAAATAAGTGTTAAACTTTTGTGACTTATACCTTTAAGTGAAAAAATTGCTATTGATTTTTGGAAAGATATAGTGTATAATAAGTAGTAATGTGGGTCTGTCCCAAGCTTAAACAAAAGTGCAGACGGCTCAGAGAATTATTCACCTTGAAAGGCGGTTAATCAATGAAAGTAAAAGTTTTAAACGGCGTATCACTCCCCAATATCCCATGGCAGGATAAGCCCGCAGACTGCAAGGACGTAGTTTGGCGCTACAGTGCAAACCCAATTATCAAAAGAGACCACATCATGGTTAAAAAGGCTAACGGCTACAGAGAACCCTCCAACTCTATCTTCAACAGCTCTGTTGTTCCCTTTGAGGTAGGCGACTATAAGTTCGCAGGCGTTTTCCGCGTTGACGACAGAGAGCGCAATATGGAGCTTCACGCAGGCTTCTCCAAAGACGGCATCAACTGGGATATCAACGAGGAGAGAATCAAGTTCAAATGCGATATTCCTGAGGTTGGTCAGTGGCAATACGGCTACGACCCCCGCGTATGCAAAATTGACGACAAGTATGTTGTAACATGGTGCAACGCCTACGGCTGGAAGCCCACCATCGGTATTGCATACACATATGATTTCAAGGAATTCACACAGCTCGAAAACGCATACCTGCCTTTCAACAGAAACGGCGTTATGTTCCCCCGCAAGATAAACAACAAGTATGTTATGATGAGCCGTCCCTCAGACAGCGGTCATACTCCTTTCGGTGATATGTTTATCAGCCAGTCTCCCGACCTCACATACTGGGGCGAGCACCGTCACGTTATGGGACCCTCAAAGGGCTGGGAAGCTACAAAAATGGGCGCAGGTCCTATCCCTATCGAGACAGACCGCGGCTGGCTCATTTTCTACCACGGCGTACTGACCTCCTGCAACGGTTATGTATACAGCTTCTCCGCTGCTCTCCTTGACAAGGACGAGCCTTGGAAGGTTCTCAAGAGAGGCGCATCATACCTTATCAGCCCACAGACAGATTACGAGCTTATCGGCGACACAGACGCAGTAACATTCCCCTGCGCTAACCTTGTTGACGCTGACACAGGCAGGATCTGCATCTACTACGGCTGCGCTGACACCTGCACATCTCTCGCGTTCACATACGTTGATGATGTTATGGACTTCCTTGACAACAACAGTCAGGTTTGAGCGAGGAACCTCCTGCAGGCATAGTCACCCACAAAGTTAAATAAAACGTACCGAAACTTTACTAAGCCCCTCAAGGGGGCAGGTAAGTTACGGTACGTTTTTTATTATTTGTACGGCATCAATCATCTGTTAAAAATTTATACGGCGGTACTTCCAAAATATCGGCAATATCAAAAAGCGTGTCAAGAGAAAAAGATTTACCCGCGTTTTTTACGTGAGCTTATTTATAATGCCGTTTTCTTATTATTTGTCCGCTCCAAAAGATAATCGGTCGAAACATTATGAAAATCAGCAAGCTTTTTAAGAATTTCTGTCGGGATATCAATATCGCCGCATTCGTAATTGCTGTAAACGCGCTGACTGCAATTCAGGATTTCAGCAATTTGCTTTTGCGTCATATCCTTATCCTCGCGCAGATCGCGTATTCTTCTGTACATAATAATCACCTCACGGTGATTATTATACCTTAGCGAGTAATTCGCTATCGACATATAGCGAAAAATTCGCTATAATATTATTATAAAATAAATTACATCAATCGTCCATTAAGAATTTATATGGCGACACTTTCAAAGCTTCAGCGATATCAAAAAGCGTGTCAAGCGAAACAGCCCTGTTGACGTTCGGAGCTTCCACCGCTCCGATAAACGAGACGTCTTTGCTGATTTTTTCGGCTAACTGTTCCTGTGTAATACCATTGCATTTGCGATAATAACTTATTTTCAAGCCGATTTTTTTGTACCTTTCATAATATTGCTTTTTCATATTATGCCTCCTTGCCTAATAATACCTAAGCATACCAAATTATAATTATCACTTATTCTTTTGAAGTTTTAAAATAATCAACAAGCTGCATTACCATTTCCTGTTCGCGCTCGTTAAGACCGGCAATATCTATTTTTAAACCGTCGTCAAGACTTAAAAGGTAGTCGGCTGAAACTCCGAATACTTTTGATAATTCGGCAAGATAACAGCATGACGGTGCGGAAAGAGCCATTTCCCATGAATTTACCGTAGCTCTTGTAACACCGATCCTCTTGGCAAGCTGTTTTTGAGTAAGTCCGATTTTGCCGCGTAATTCTTTTATACGTTCATCAATAATCATTATCATTGTCATTCCTCCTTAGAATTATTATAGCTTGTTATATTAATATAATTAACATTTTAAATAATTAGTAATGTTAATCTTTAAAGATAATAATACTTGACATGACTATTTTATTATGATACAATAAAATTATAAAATTTTTTCTAAAGGAGATAAAAAATGACAAGCTGCTTTTTCACGGGACATAGATCCTTTTCATATAAAAAAGACCCGGACGTTTTGGATTATCTCGGAAACTTACTTCCAATTCTCGCTGAAAACGGCGTTACCGATTTTTACAGCGGCGGCGCACTCGGCTGGGATAAGGAATGTGAATTTATAATATATATTATGAAAAAAATGTACTATCCGCAAATTAAGCTTCACCTTGTTTTGCCGTGTCCGCCGGAAATACAGTCCCAAAATTGGAGCAAAAAGGACAAGGCTGAATTTAAAACAAGGTTAGAAGCTGCCGACAGCGTTAAAATAGTGTCGGAAGAAAATGACAAAGACTGCATGAAAAAAAGAAACGCCCGACTTGTTGAATCGGGCGATATATGCGTTTGCTATTTCAATAGAAAGGATTTTCGCAGCGGAACTGGACAAACCGTCCGTATGGCAGAAAAAGCAAATAAAATAATTTTTAATCTGAACTTTTTGCGAAAACGCAAAATCAATTTAACCTCAAACGATAATTAATCTTTCACCTGTCAACTGTTAGTGAGCCAATATTTGCCTTTCTTGCGGTAGCTGCGGTAATCGAATTTAGTCAGGTCGAAAATAAATTCCAGCATTTCCTCGGTGGCTTCAAGGATATCCTTTATAAAGTCCGCGCCTATCTCCTCAGGAATGTCGGCAGGGTACCTTGTTTCTATGTAGTACCTGTTAAGCAGGGTACTCTTGCCAATCCATTTTGTAAAGGACTGATCCGTCAGCGCAGCCTGCTTGCAAAGCCAAGTCAAGTTGTGACCGTCAAAAAGCTTGCGGTGCTTGTACAGCATGAAAGCTTTCAGACCCTTTTCCATAGCCTGCTGACAATGGAACACCGCGGGCTTTGCGAGACGCTCGTCCTCCATAAGCGCCCTTGCGGACATTATATCAAGGCAGGCATGGTAAAGCCAGTCGTAATAACGCTTGCTGTCGGTGGAATGACTACTGCTTCTGCTCATATAACACATTCCCTTCATCGTCAACTCTGTAGGCGAACGAAAAATCGTCGTCCAGGCACTCATTCCAATCGCTTATTGTGTACACGATAATATCGCAGGGTACGGGGCAGTCGGTCTTTAAAAGTATCTCCGACTCCAGATCGGAGCGGCTTTCGTATTGATCCCCCACAACTATGCACAGCTTAAAGCGGATAACCTCCCCCTTTGAATTTTTCTTTGCGGAAACAAGAAAAATTTGCATGGGGTCGCAGATTTTTACAATGTCCTCAATCATATCTTTTATTACGGGAATATTTTTCATAATATCAGCCTCCTGACTTATTTCGCCCGCCCCCTTGATAGGGGGCATAAATATTATAAAAGCTTATATCATCTAACGGTTGCAGCAGACTCTCGCTGCGGGACGTTCCCCGCAGAATACCCCGACTCCTCTATGAGTCTTTGCCCCTCCTCGGACAGTATCCATTCTATTACTTTAGGGACGTTTTCATTAACGTTATCTTTGCGGTACACGGCGTAAAAATCCATTGTTACGGGATAGCTGTCGCTTCTGATATTTTCCCTGTCGGGGTAAACCCCGTCCACCGCAAGCATTTTTATGCCCTGCTTTCCCGAAATACCCGTGACGAAATATCTGAACGAAAAGCCAAGGGACTTCCCTAAGATATTCGCCGTATTTTCTTTCAGTGGAACGTCCCCCATAAATTTTACAAGGGCGGACTGACTGCCGCTGCCCTCAAGCCTTTGGAGGGCGTTTATTGGATAATGTCCGCCGCCAAGGTCGCTCCAGCTCGTTATTTTTCCCGAGTACACGTCCCTTATCTGCTGTACGGTCAAGCCGTCCACGGGATTGTTCTCGCTGACGATAAACACGAAAGCCTCCTTGCCGATTGGCTGGAAAACAAGCTCTGCGCCCTTTTCCTCAGCGTACTGCAATTGGGCTTCCGAGGGTGCGGCAACGAAAATAATATCAGCAGTACCGTCCACAACGGCAGTGTAGGCTCTTAAAGTGTTGCGGTACCGGACTGCGCTTTCGGGTGCAAAATTTTCGCCGTCGAAAAAACAGCACCCCTCGGGATATATCGCGTCAGCAACAGCCGTATACACAGGCAGGAGAGCCGCCGCGCCGTCAAGAACGGGCAATTCTCCCGATATTTTAAAATCCGTATCAATGTGCGCAATAAGAGAATTCTCGTCAAAGGGGAGATATTGCGCAGGGTCTATAGCTTCGCTTTGGGAAGCCTCTCCGGGACTGTTCCGATAGCGCACGGTAAAATTAAAATATATGCCTAAATCAAACAGCAGGAAAGCAAGAGCTATACCCAAAATAAAAAGCTTTTGTTTTTTAGTCATAGCCGTACCCCCCCTACCGCTCGTTGCCGATATAGGTCAGAATGGAGCAATGGCGGTGAAGATAGACCGTGTACGCCGTCAAAGCCGCTGTGCTTATTATCCCCGCCGCAAGGACGGCGGCAATGGCTTTCAGAAATTTTTTATTACTCATAGTTTCCTCCCGTTACATATACATTACTGCCGCCGCAAGCATTATTATTAACGCAACGACCGCAATAACCATTATCCCAAATACTGTGCCGAGTATTATCGCAGCAAATTTATAACCCTTGCGCTCACCCGAATTTTCTTTAGGACATTTTATAAATTTAACAAGAGAGACTATAAAGCCGACCAGTACTGCCAAAGGTACAGCCGCCAACAGCAAATAGAACAATATTCCCAAAACATCTCCTGTACTCATACCTGTACTCATAAATATACACCTCCCATTAAAAATTGTGACAAAAAACCCGTACACCGTGTATATATTATACCATTTCAGCCGTTTGGGTGCAATATGCCGTTTGTAACTATCTGAGTGACATTTGTCATTTTATACGGAAAACATGACCGTACCCATATAAAAATCGCCGCAAGCACGGGAAAAACCTTGCTGCGGCGTATTTTTACCTTTAGTGAAAGCACATTACTGATTATCCTCGATATACTTAACAATATCGCCGACGGTCTTAATGCTTTCAACAGCCTCATCGGGAATCTCGATATCGAATTCCTCTTCAAGGCTCATTACAAGGTCAACTACGTCGAGAGAGTCTGCGCCCAGGTCGTCCTGGATATTTGCGCTTGTCATTACCTTATCAGCGTCAACATCGAGCTGCTCAACGATAATTTCCTTTACCTTATCAAATACCATGTGTTTTGCCTCCGTTCATATTATTTTTTATTGGTATAAAGACAATATAAACTGTCCTTATAGGCTGACCTCATACGGCAAATTTTTGGTGGAAAATTATTCCTCCGTGAACTTACCGATTTTTCTAAACTTAGTATAACGTTCATTTAGCAAAACGTCAATATCTATTTTCATTTTTTCTCTTAGAGACTTGTACAAAAATTCTGCGATATTTTCAGCAGTTTGACCAATATCGTTGTGTGCGCCCCCTAAAGGCTCCTCTATTATCTTCTCCGCAACCTCCAGTTCTACCATATCTTCAGCGGTTATACGCATGATATTGCAAGCCTCTTTTTCCTTGCCCGCGTCCTTCCATAGAATGGAAGCGAAACCTCTTGGGGAAATCACAGAATAAACAGAATTTTCCAGAACAGCCAGTTCGTCGCATACTCCTAAAGCAATTGCGCCGCCGCTGCCTCCCTCGCCGAGGACAACGCTTATAACAGGCGTACGCAGTCTCATAAACTCAATGATACATTTTGCGATAGCCTCGCCCTGTCCTCGCTTTTCGGCTTCAACGCCGCAGAAAGCCCCCGGCGTGTCGATAAAGCATATAACGGGTCTGCGGAACTTCTCCGCCTGCTTTGCGAGCCGCAGAGCCTTTCTGTAGCCCTCCGGGTGAGGCATAGCGAAATTACTGTCCTTGTTCTCGTTGAGGTTCCTGCCCTTAACTTGGGCAATGACAGTCACGGGTATGCCGTTTATCGAGCCTATGCCGCCCACAATTGCCCTGTCGTCGCCGAAGCAGCGGTCACCGTGCATTTCAATAAACTCATCGAAAATAAGGGGTATATAGTCCCGAATGGTGGGTCTGCCCTTGTGACGCACCACCTCAAGACGTTCATACGGGGTGAGCTTGTTAAGTTTTTCCATTATGCAGCGCCCCCTGTCTTGTGAAGTTTAAGTATGTGCGCAATTGTCCTGCGCATGGATTTTCTTTCCACTATCATGTCAG
Organism: uncultured Clostridia bacterium; assembly: GCA_947177545.1. Classification (GTDB taxonomy): domain Bacteria; phylum Bacillota; class Clostridia; order Oscillospirales; family Ruminococcaceae; genus RGIG8773. The sequence goes on from CAMWVF010000005.1 coordinate 13,292, forward strand.
CAAAGCCGTGCTCCAGCATAAACTCGGCGGACTGGAAATCGTCCGGGAGCCTCTGCTTTATCGTACCCTCGATAACACGTCTGCCCGCAAAGCCTATAAGAACTTTGGGTTCGGCGATAATAATGTCCCCCAAAGAAGCAAAGGAAGCCGTCACACCGCCCGTTGTGGGGTCGGTCATGACTGTTATGTAAAGCAGTCCCGCGTCGCTGTGACGTGCCACTGCACCGCTTGTCTTAGCCATCTGCATAAGGGACACAATGCCCTCCTGCATTCTTGCGCCGCCCGAAGCGGTGAACATGATAACGGGAAGCTTATTTTTGGTGGCAAACTCAAAGGCACGGGTAATTTTCTCTCCCACAACGCTGCCCATGGAAGCCATCATGTAGCGGGAGTCCATTACGCCGATAACGCACCGCTCCCCACGTATTGTACACTCGCCCGTGACAACAGCGTCTTTCAGCCCCGTACTGTCACGGAGAGTCTGCTGCTTAGCCTCGTAATCGGGAAAGTCTATGGGATTTGCGCTTAGCATATCTGCGTCAAACTCCCTGAAGCTTTCCTTGTCGGCGATAAGCTTTATTCTTTCGGGAGCGGAAATCCTTGCGTGATACCCGCACTCGGGACACACCTTTAAATTCTTTTCCAGCTCCTCGGTCATTATCACATTCAAACATCTCGGACACTTAAAAAGCATATTTTTCGGCACTCTTACAGCCGAATCGTCCTTATCGGTTTTGTCCTCCGAGCCGCTGTCGGCGGCGTTTCCGTCAATAACATTGAGCCTTGTTTTAACAACGTTGAACAAGTCCTCGAGACCCATTTTTTTCTCTCCTTTCGGAAATCTGAATTAATAACTATCCGTAATTATCTTTAACTGCCCTGATTAGGGAGGAAAAATAAATCCAAGAATTATTAAAACAATAATATATGTTCTGTATTTTTTTTCAAGGTTTTTGTTTTCTATGATCAGCCACGCAATTCCCACAAAAGGGATGAATAATGTAATAAGCGCCAGCAGCCAGAACTTTTTCAAGAACTCGCCAAAGCTTCCGCCCGAATTAGTATTTGAGCTTGCATAAGGCTTGAAATTGCCGCTGTTCGCATAAGGGTTTTGGTTCTGCGGCGGGTTATTGTTTATATAAGGTCCCGCATATTGGGACTGTCCCCCGCTTTGATTAGGGGTATTATTTGCAAACGGACTTGCTCCGCTTGCCGTGTTTGCTCCGTTGTTTTGGTTTGCATACGGATTTACAAAGGGACTGTCCTTTGGACTGTCATGTTTAGTTTCCTCCCTCACCTTGAATTCAAACGGCTCGGGACGGTTTGGGAAAATTTCTTCGGTAATATGCTCGGGAGTTATCTCCCGTATGGCAGGCTCCTCCTGGGGATAATCCGTTGGGTCGTAATTATAAAGCGCGCTTATGTCCTCCTCATCGGGGAGGCTGTAGCCACAGCTGTCACAATAATTATTTTTAAGGCTCCCTCCGCAGAGGGGACATCTTTTTGCAGCCATTTTTTACCACGCTCCTTAATAATAGTGCCGACCTCTTGTCAAAAAGCCTTTTATAAAATATTGTATAAGTATGTCATATCCTGTTGGATCCCATTTCACCGCTTGAAGAAGTATCGTTGTCAGCAATATTGCCGCCGCAAAGAAAAGCTCGCTCTTTTTTCTGTCCTTGTCGCTGTTTATAACAAAGTAAAAAAACGCAAAGCCGTATCCCAACGAGGGAAGTATCGCCACAAGCAGAAATTTCCACCAATTATAGAACACGAAATCCGAAACGGCTTTTACAACCATATTGGGTACGTCGGACGGCTCAGGCTGCTTTGGCTGACCGTAAACCGGTTTTGTATAAGGCACAAACGCATTATTTGCTGTATTTGCGGAACTTGCTGCAATTTTACCGTTTGCGGCAGCCGTCTCTTTAGCTGCGGCTTTTCTTTTAAGCCGAGCCGCGTCCCTGACCTGCTTTGCCGTGGGCAGGGCATCGGCGTCGGGTGACTCAATAGTCGGTATCATATCGTCATCCTCCGCCTCAAAGCCGAAAACAACGTTGTCGGGAGACAAGTCGTACACCGCTGAAAGCTTCCCCGTATCGGGAACAGCATACCCGCAGAAGCTGCACTCGCCAAGTATAACGTCACCTCCGCAAAGAGGACACTTTTCAGAAGAAGCAATCTTTAAATCTTCCATAGATGTGCCGCCTATCTTCTTCCCAAATATCCGATATCGTATTTTCCAGATTCAAACACGGGGTCTCTTATCAGCGAAAGCTGAAAATCTATATTCGTATCAACGCCCTGCACGATAAATTCCGCCAAAGCCCATTTCATTTTAGCAATGGCTTCCTCTCTTGTAGGGGCGTACACAATAAGCTTTGCTATCATGCTGTCGTAATAGGGCGGTATTGTATAGCCCTGATACGCCGCGCTGTCTATTCTTACTCCCGGACCGCCCGGGACGAGCATTGCGTTTATTTTTCCGGGGCAGGGTCTGAAGCCCTTTTCGGGGTTCTCGGCATTTATACGGCACTCTATGGAATGTCCCTTAATGCGTATGTCCTCCTGGGAGTAGGGCAGCTCTTTGCCCGCCGCAATTTTAAGCTGTGCCTTAACAAGGTCAACACCTGTTACAAATTCTGTAATGGGGTGCTCCACCTGTATACGGGTGTTCATTTCCATAAAATAGAAGTTGCAGTCCTTATCAACAAGGAACTCGATAGTACCCGCATTATAGTAGCCGCAGACCTTTGCCGCCGCAACAGCCGCCTGACCCATACGCTGACGGAGCTGGGGGGTCATAATGACCGAGGGACTTTCCTCCAGCACCTTTTGGTTGCGCCTCTGCATGG
>CAMWVF010000006.1 GCA_947177545.1 uncultured Clostridia bacterium
ACACGTATGATACCTATGGGTACGGACGCTATCTCACCTGCTCCGCACCATGACATATATTCTATCGAGGACTTGCGGCAGCTTATTTTCTCCCTTAAAGAAGCTACCGAATACAAAAAACCCGTGTTTGTAAAAATCGCGGCGGTTCACAACGTTGCGGCTATTGCTTCGGGTATTGCACGTTCTGGCGCGGACGTTATCTGCATTGACGGTTTCAGAGGCGGCACAGGTGCTGCTCCCACAAGAATAAGAGACAATGTGGGCATACCCATTGAGCTTGCTCTTGCTTCGGTTGACCAGCGTCTCCGTGACGAGGGTATAAGAAACGAGGTCTCCATTGTTGTGGGAGGTTCTGTACGTTCTTCCTCCGACGCGGTAAAGGCTTTCGCGCTGGGAGCAGACGCTATCTATATAGGCACACCCGCTCTGCTTGCTCTTGGCTGTCACCTTTGCAGAAGCTGTCACGGCGGCAAGTGCAACTGGGGCATCGCGACGCAGCGGCCCGATCTTGTAAAGAGGCTCAATCCCGACATCGGCTATCAGCGTTTGGTAAATCTTGTTCACGCATGGGATCACGAGATAAAGGAAATTATGGGCGGCATGGGTATTAATTCTATCGAGGCTTTGAAGGGCAACAGGCTTATGCTTCGCGGTATAGGTCTTAATCAAAAGGAACTTGATATCCTTGGTATACAACACGCAGGCGAATAATTTAACGGGAAGGTGGTCTGAAATGTTAACACATATTGGTACAAACACAATTGAAACAAAACGGCTGATACTCCGCAGATTTAAGTACGAGGACAACCAATCAATGCGGAATAATTGGATCGCCGATGAGAAGATACAATCACTGTACAGCGAACCCGTATACTCCACAGCCGAGGAAGTGAAAGAGCTTCTTGACAAATATATCGGCTCTTACGAAAAGGACAATTACTACCGCTGGGCGGTCATTGAAAAAGCAAGCGGCGAGTGTATAGGTCAGATAGCATACTTCCTTGTGGACAGCAAAAATCATTTCGCTGAGATAGAGTACTGCATAGGCGCGGCTTTTCAATGCAAGGGCTACGCCACCGAAGCGGCAAAGGCTGTCATTTCATACGGCTTTGACAGAATAAATCTGCACAAGGTACAGATTTGCACTAAAACAATCAACAAGCCGTCTAAACGGGTAATAGAAAAATGCGGACTTACGTATGAGGGTACTCTCAGAGATTACTTTTATATGAACGGCGAATATGTGGGGAGATTGTATTTTTCCATTTTGAGGGACGAATACAAAACAGATTCCAACCTCTGATTTTCTGAAAAAGGAGCTTTTTATGAAACGAGTTTACGTAAACGAGGACAGATGCCTTGGGTGTCACCTCTGCGAATATTACTGCGCCTTTGCCAACAGCGGCGAAAAGATAATGGCAAAGACCTTTAAGCTGAACAGAAACCCCGTACCGAAAATTACCGTCGAAAGCGAGGGGGACGTTAATTTTGCCGTTCAATGCAGACACTGCGCCGCTTCGCCCTGCGTTAAGGCGTGTATCACAGGCGCGCTGTCCGTGAATAACGGCGTTATACAAATTGATGAGAGCCGCTGCGTAGGCTGTTACACCTGCGTACTTTCATGTCCCTACGGCTGTATCGTTATCAACGAGAAAAACGGCGGCAAGACTATTACAAAGTGCGAGCTTTGCACAAGAAACAGCGCGGGAGAGCCTGCCTGCGCTGCAAACTGCATAAATCAAGCGATAGTTTTTGAGGAAAGGGGCGAGGACTGATGAAGTATGTTATTATCGGAAATTCCGCAGCGGCAATTGGAACAATTCAGGGCATACGCCTTGTTGACAAGACAGGTCAGATAGTTGTTATTTCGGACGAGAAGTACCACACATATTCACGCCCTCTTATTTCCTATTGGCTGAAAGAATCCGTCACGGAGGAAAATATGCGCTACCGCGATGAGGATTTTTACGAGAAAAATGATGTGGACACACTGTTTGAAACGCGTGTGCAAAAAATCAATGCTGATAAAAAAACAGTTACCACCCAAAACGGCAACGAGATTTCCTACGACAAGCTTATGGTCGCTACAGGTTCAAAGCCTTTTGTACCGCCTATGGATGGGCTTGACAAGGTTAAGAAAAAATTCACCTTTATGAAATTCGATGACGCTAAGGCTGTAAAGGAAGCTGTTTCCGAGGGAGCAAAGGTCCTTATCGTGGGCGCGGGACTTATCGGTCTGAAAGCAGCGGAGGCTTTGGAACACTACGGTGCGGACATGACGGTCATCGATCTTGCAGACAGAATCTTACCGTCTATTCTCGACAATGAAGCTTCCGAAATAATGCAGAAGCACATTGAAAGCAAGGGTGTAAAATTTATTTTAGGCACAAGCGTTAAGGAATTTTCGGAAAGCTCCGCAGCGCTTACAAACGGCGATACCGTGGAGTTTGACATGGTCATACTTGCGGTTGGAGTGCGTCCCAACACTGAGCTTATCGCCGAGGCGGGCGGAAAGGTGAACCGAGGTATCGTTACAAACCAAACACAGGCTGTTGAGGGCTTGCTGGACGTTTACGCTGCGGGAGACTGCACCGAGTCCCTTGACATTACAACAGGTCAGCAGAAAATACTCGCTTTGCTGCCAAACGCTTTCATGCAGGGTGAAATCGGCGGGCAGAACATGGCGGGCAAAGAAATGTACTACCTCAACGCAATGCCAATGAACGCTATCGGATTTTTCGGCTTGCACATCATCACTGCGGGCAGCTATGAGGGTGAAGCGTACACCGAAACTGACGGTAAGAAAAATTACAAAAAGCTTGTCACAAGCGACAATGAACTAAAGGGCTTTATTTTAATGGGAGATGTGAAGCGCGCGGGAATTTACACATACATGATAAAATGGCATATGCCAATTGACGAATGTGATTTTGAAACGCTTAAAAGTAATCCGCAGCTTATGGCATTTTCGAGAGAATACAGAAATGAAAAACTTGCGGGAGGTACAGGAAATGTCAACTAAAATTAATGCGGCGGGTATGCATTACAAGGACCTTAACCACCTTATCAGCTCCTCGGCGGACAGGGATATTGTGGTAGACAACGTTCTCGGGCAGCGTTACATAGGCAGCAGCTCCGCAGATAAAAATATCGAGGTACACGGCGTTCCCGGCAACGCTTTGGGGGCGTATCTGAATAACTGTAAAATTAACGTTTTTGCAAACGCGCAGGACGCTACCGGGGACACCATGAATTCGGGCGAGATAATCATTCACGGCAACTGCGGCGACGCTGCGGGCTACGGCATGAGGGACGGAAAAATTCTTATAAAAGGCAGTGCGGGCTACCGTGCGGGTATCCACATGAAAGAGTATCAAAAGCACGTTCCAACGCTTGTTATCGGCGAGGCTGTAGGCGCATTCCTTGGTGAGTATCAGGCTGGGGGACGAATTATCGTCCTTGGCATAGGTCATGAAAACGAGTGTCCCGTCGGCGGCTTCTGCGGCACAGGTATGCACGGCGGAGCTATCTACATTCGCTCCGAGTACGCTCCCAAGGGGCTTCCCGTACAGGTAAAATGTGAGGACGCTTCCGCTGACGACATAGAGACGATAAAGGGCGACGTTGAGGAATTTTCCGCAAGCTTCGGCAGCAATGCGGAGGAGCTTTTGAAATCCCACTTTTTCAAGCTCACGCCCAATACGGCAAGTCCGTATAAGCAATTATACGTAAATAACTGAGCAGCAGGGGACGGCAGACCCGTCCCCTGCAATTAGAATCTGCAATAAACATTTTTCTCTTTACTAAAAATTTTTTTTATGGTATAATGTATCAAAAGCAGCAAGCGAGGTGATACCGTGTCGGGCGGAGTGGAAACGAAAAAAAATATTGTTATTTTCTCGGAGCAGTGCGAGACTCTTGACAACATAACTCTTGCTGCCGGAGAATTCGGGTTCTCGGATATTTCCGTTTCGGAAGCTGACGGCGCGGTAAAGCTTGTTTCCGAAAAGCGGTTTGACATGGTTTTCATAAACGCTCCCCTCGGAAATATGTACGGGCTTGACATTGCTGCAGCAGCTTGCAGGAACGGCTGCGGGGTAATACTTGCCGCGCCCTCCAAACGCTGCGAAGAAATTGCCAAAAAGCTGGGCGGCATGAACGTGTTTATACTTCCCCGCCCTATCAGCAAGGCAATGCTTTTGCAGACGTTTCGGTTTGTAATGCTGACCACACGGAACGAGGCGGAGCTGACCGGTGAGAAAACACGTCTCGAACAAAAATTGCAGGACGTGAAGCTTATCGACAGGGCAAAATGCGTACTGGTGGAGGTACTGAAAATGTCCGAGGGGGACGCTCACAGGCAGATACAAAAGCAGTCCATGGACAGGCACGTGCCGCAGGTGGTCATTGCACAGGATATTTTGAAAACCTATGAGAGATAACATATATAACCGAAAGGATACTTCTATGAAATTTACAAAAATGCACGGCATAGGCAACGATTATGTTTATGTGAACTGCTTTGAGGAAAGCGTGCCGAACCCCGAAAGGGTCTCGGAGTTTGTCAGCGACAGGCATTTCGGCATCGGCTCGGACGGGCTGGTGCTTATCATGCCCTCGGACAGGGCGGACTTCCGCATGAGAATGTTCAACGCCGACGGCAGCGAGGGTATGATGTGCGGCAACGCCACACGCTGCATAGGCAAATACGTTTACGACAACGGTCTGACCGACAAGACGGAAATTACTTTAGAGACAAAAAGCGGCGTTAAAAGTCTGAAGCTTTTTGTCATGGGCGGCGTTGTCGACACCGTTGAGGTGGACATGGGTCAGGCAGTCATCAAGCCCTGCGACATACCTATGAAAGCGGAGGGCGACTCATTTATCAACACTCCTATTGAGGTTGACGGCAGGATTTACAACATCACCGCCGTTTCAATGGGCAATCCTCACTGTGTTATTTTTACCGATAGCGTTGACGGTCTTGACCTTGAAAAGACAGGTCCCTCATTTGAGAACCACCCGCTTTTCCCCGAGAGGGTGAATACGGAGTTCTGCGAAATTTTACAGGACGGTACTATAAAAATGCGGGTCTGGGAGCGAGGCAGCGGAGAAACATGGGCTTGCGGCACAGGCGCGTGCGCTGCGGCTGTAGCTGCGGTTTTGTGCGGTCATAAAAAATATGACGAGGAAATAACCATTGCGCTTCGAGGCGGGAACCTTTCCATAACCTGCAAAGGCAGCGGCGGAGTTATGATGAGGGGTACCGCGACAAAGGTTTTTGACGGAGAAATCGATATTTCAAATTTACTGTAAAGCCGTAAATAATTATTTTTTGGAGGGACATATTACAATGGCGTTTATAAACGAAAATTTCCTTAACTTAAAGGAGAACTATCTTTTTATAGACATTGCGAAAAGGCTTGCCGCTTACCGGGAGAAAAATCCCGAGAAGCAGCTTATAAGAATGGGTATCGGCGACGTTACCCTGCCCCTTGCCCCAATTGTCGTGGAGGCTATGAAAAAGGGTGCGGAGGAAATGGCGCACAAGGAGACATTTAAAGGCTACGAGGACAGCGGCAGAGGGTACTTGTTTTTGAGGGAGGCTGTTGCCGGGTACTACAAAAGCTTCGGCGTGGAGATAGACCCGGAGGAAATTCTCATAAGCGACGGCGCGAAGAGCGACTGCGGAAACATTCCCGACATTTTCGGCGAGCAGAACACTGTCCTCATAACAGACCCTGCCTACCCTGTTTATGTGGACTCAAACGTTATGGGCGGCAGAAAGGTCATTTACGCCTCCTCCAACGAGGAAAACGGCTTTGCGGCAATGCCCGACCCGAACATAAAATGCGACATAATTTATCTTTGCTCGCCCAACAACCCCACTGGGTCGGTATACACAAAGGCACAGCTTGAAGAGTGGGTGGCGTACGCTAAAAGCCAAAAGGCAATAATTATTTTCGACTCGGCGTACGAAGCGTTTATCCGCGACAAGTCCCTGCCCCGCAGTATTTTTGCGGTGGAGGGTGCGAGGGAGTGTGCGATTGAGATATGCTCCCTTTCAAAGACGGCGGGCTTTACGGGAACAAGGTGCGGCTACACAGTGATCCCCAAGGAGTTAACGGCGTACACGGCGGACGGCTGCGAGGTGAACGTTTTCAAGATATGGTGCAGACGGCAGGGCAGCAAATTCAACGGCGTGTCCTATCCTGTACAGTGCGCGGCGGCGGCGGTGTTCTCCGAAGAGGGCTTGACGCAGACACGTGAGAGCATTGATTACTACATGGAAAACGCCCGAATTATGGCGGAGACCTGCGACGAGCTGGGAATAAAATACACGGGCGGAAAGAACTCGCCGTACATATGGTTAAAGTGTCCCCGCGGCATGGGCAGCTGGGAATTTTTCGATTATTTGCTGAACGAGATCCAGGTGGTTGGTACTCCAGGTGAGGGCTTCGGCGAAAACGGAAAGGGCTGGTTCCGTCTGACGGCGTTCGGCACAAAAGAGAACACTGCGGAGGCTATGGAGAGACTGAAAAAATTAATAATTAACAATTAATAATGAATTCGCTTGCATACAAAATGTATACAAGCGGATTTTTTATATGTAATACTAAATTAATTAAAAAGTTGCACGGTAAAATGTGCGGCTTTTTTTTATTTGCACGAAAAAAAATTCCCGATATTGACGGTGCGGAAAATTCTCGCTACACTTAAATAAGGAGAGAGAAATTTTTTTGAAAGGAAAGTTGTTATTGAAAATCAATCAAAATTTTTTGACGCCGAACAAGTACAGCCGTCCGCAGATACCTCTTAAAAAGGTAACGAAAATCGCGGTACATTATGTGGGAAATCCGAGCTCCTCAGCGGCGGCTAACCGCAATTATTTTGAAAATCAAAAAAACGGGGGACATTATGTTTCCTCGCATTTTATTGTGGGCTTGCAGGGGGAAATTATCCAGTGCATTCCGCTGGACGAAATTTCTTACTGCACCAATCAGGCGAACAGCTACAGCGTTTCTGTTGAATGCTGTCACCCTGACAGTACGGGAAAATTTACGGAGGCTGCGGAGCAGTCCCTTGCGGAGCTGTGCGCATACCTGCTGGAAAAATTCGGGCTTGATATTGATGACATTATCCGCCACTATGACGTGACGGGAAAGCAGTGTCCACTGTACTGGTCTCCGACAAAATATCAGTCTGCGGAGGTTGCCAATGGGCGTTTTGAGGAATTTAAAAACAAAGTCCGCAAGCTTTTAAAAAGCAGCGCCATGAACGGTACTCTGAATACAAGCAGCGGGACAAATTTTCGCGTCCGCATACTTGACGGCTGTCTGAACATACGAAAATACCCATCCCTAAACGCTCCCGTTGCGGGGACGATAACCGACAAAGGCATATACACGATAGTTGCCGAGGAACATGGCGGCAGCGTACTTTGGGGCAGGCTCAAAAGCGGCGCGGGGTGGATTTCTTTAGGCAGCAGGTACGTCCAAAAAATAAGGGAGGAAAAATAATGAACAACATTTTCAAGAATATCCTTGCGGCGGTCTGCACGCTTTGCGGTCTGCTTTTCGGCGACCGCGACGGGCTGATGATCGCTCTGGCGGCGCTTATGGTTATGGACTACGTTTCGGGGGTGATGGCGGCGATCGCACAGAAAAAGCTTTCCAGCAAGATCGGGGCAAGGGGCATTGCTAAAAAGGTTTTCATGCTGCTTATCGTTGCCGTCGCGAACATTGTGGACGTCAACGTTGTCGGCGAGGGACACGTCCTGAAAAGCGTAACTGTAATTTTTTACATTGCAAACGAGTGCATTTCTCTTATCGAAAACGGCGGCAAGCTTGGAGTACCTGTGCCTAACAAGCTTCTTGAGGTACTGGAGCAATTAAAGTCGGGAAAAAAGTAAATACAGATTATGGCGAGGGCGGTACTGAATGTGCCGCCTTATTTTTATGCAAAAGCAACGGCAGAATATCCGCAAAATGTATAATAGTTGCACAGCGTTTTTGTGTACTGCTACAAATGTCGGAAAAAATAAAAAATATTTTTTTGATAGTTGCACATTGGCGTGCAACTTTTTCTTTTTTGGAACTATTTGTGTAAGGCGTTAAACATTCCCGAAGAAAAACGTCTTGTAAATTTTAAAACGGGAGGTGATTTGTTGACGAAGGAATTATCGAAAAGGCAGCGGAAATTTCTTTGCTGCATTGCGGCAGGGAAAAATATTTCGGAAGCTGCCGCCGTCTGCGGGATAGCGAATGAAAACGCTTTTGAGGAGGGAGCGAAAATCCTCAGCCACCCAAAGGCTCGGCGGTATCTTTCCGAGGTGACAGCGGCTTTTAGCGGCGACTGCGTTGAAAAGGGACTTGAACGGCTTATCGGCGGCAGCGCGAACGACGCGGTTCTTTTTGCCAAAAGCTGCGGCGAGGAGCTTACCGAGGCGGACGTGCGGAAGCTTGACCTTTATAACGTGTCCGAAATGAAATTCGGCAAGGGGGTCTGCGAGATCAAATTTGCCGACCGCATAAAGGCTATTGAAAAGCTCAACGAGATACGCACGGGCAGAGCTGCCGACAATGCGGCGCAAAGCTTCCTCGACGCAATAAGCGAAGCGGGAGAAAAGGGCGGTGATAAGACTGCGGCTCCAACAGCAGAAGAGGATTAGAAATTCTATTTTCTGTCCTCCGATCTCCAATTTCTGAAAGGAGTGTTTTTGTGACTAAGTTTGTCAGGTTTTCGGAAAAGCAGAAAACCGTCCTCACATGGTGGAAAACGGAGCGGTACAAAAATTGCGACGCCGTTATCTGCGACGGCGCGGTGCGGTCGGGCAAGACCCTTTGTATGTCCGTGAGCTTTGCGGCTTGGGCAATGTCCCGCTTCAACGGCGGCAGCTTTGCGATATGCGGCAAGACGGTGACTTCCCTCCGCCGCAACGTTATCACGCCTTTGCTTTCCGCTTTAAGGGGACTTGGCTTTTCCTGCACTGAAAAGGTGAGCGCGTCCTACGCAGACATTTCAGCAGGCGGGAAGTCCAACCGCTTCTATTTCTTTGGCGGCAAGGACGAAGGCTCGGCGGCGTTGATACAGGGTATTACGCTTTGCGGCGTACTTCTTGACGAGGTGGCTCTTATGCCACGCTCATTTGTGGAGCAGGCTCTGGCTCGCTGCTCCGTAAGCGGTTCAAGGCTATGGTTTAGCTGCAATCCGTCTCACCCCTATCACTGGTTCTACAGAGAATGGATACTGAAAGCGCAGGAAAAAAGGGCGTTGTATCTCCACTTTACAATGGACGACAACCCATCTCTCTCCCTGTCCGTAAGGGAAAGGTACAGACGGCTTTATTCGGGCGTTTTTTATGACAGGTTCATTCTTGGGAAATGGGTCGCCGCCGAGGGTATCATTTACCCCATGTTTGACGAAAGCAGACACGTTGTAAAAACGCTCCCGACAGAATTTTCAAGGTACGTTGTTTCCTGCGATTACGGCACGGTGAACCCGTCCTCCTTCGGGCTTTGGGGAAAAAGCGGCGGCGACAGCAAAATATGGTACAGAATAGACGAATACTACTACAGCTCAAAACGTGAGGGAATTTCAAGAACGGACGAGGAGCACTACTCGGGACTGAGGAAGCTTATAGGCGGACGGCAGGTCGAGGGTGTTATCGTCGACCCGTCGGCGGCATCTTTTATCGAGTGCATAAAACGTCACGGCGAGTTCCCGGTTACCGCTGCAAAAAATGATGTTGTATCTGGTATACGCAGAGTATCGGACGCTTTGCGGGACGGAAAGATAATGTTCAGTACCGAGTGCAATGACATACTTCGTGAATTCTCTTTATACCGCTGGGACGAAAGCCGCGGCGGTGATGTTCCCATTAAAGAGAACGACCATGCTATGGACGATATGCGGTATTTTGTATCAAGCCCTTTTTTCCGTGAGGACGGTTCCGCTTTTTGGGCGGGAAGCATATCTCGTTAAAAATTACAGAAAGGAGTGAAAAAATTGCAGAATAATAATATTTTGAAAAAGCTTTTCAGCAGGGGTACCGAAAATAAATTCCCGGCTTACGAGACTAACTCGGCGGTGTCAAGCGGCAGATTTGCTGACAACGGAGTGAATCTGCTTACTCTGCAAAGAGAGGGCTTTAACGAGCGTCAGCTTTACGACAATTTAAGAAGCTGCGTACCAATTGTGGACGCGGCTTTGCAGAAAATCGTCAGGCTCACGGGCTGCTACAAGGTAGTCTGCTCTGACAGCCGCTTTCAGGCGGAAATGAATGACTTTGTGGAGAACATCGCCGTTGGTACGGGTGGAAATTCTCTGTACGCTTTCACCGACGCTTTTCTGGACAGTCTGCTTACCTACGGCTCCGCTGGAGGAGAAATGCTGGTGAATACAGACACGGGAAATGTGGAGGGTATAGCTCTGCACAGCATGAGCAGATTTTGCTGCCGAATGGGTGTGAACCCATGCGACAGGAGATATTTTATCATGGACGAACAGGGTGACTGGCGTGCCGCTCAAAATCCGCATTTTATTTTATACAGCACACTGAACGCCACAGCAAACGCTCCCGAGGGGCAGTCGGTGCTGCGGGGACTTCCCTGCCTTTGCGCGGTGCTGATGAGAATTTATCAGTGCATAGGTCAGAATTTTGACCGCGTGGGAAACGTCCGCTACGCCGTGACATACAAGCCCTCGGACAGCGGCGAAATGGCTTTTGCAAAGGAACGAGCCATGCAAATTGCCAAGGAGTGGAGCGACGGCATGAACGCAATGCGCTGCGGCGAGGTCAGGGACTTTGTTGCGGTGGGCGATGTTGACATAAAGGTCATCGGCGCGGATAATCAGATAATCGACACCGAGATACCCGTCCGCCAGCTTCTGGAGCAGATAGTGGCTAAGCTTTCCGTACCGCCGTTTTTGCTGGGACTGACATGGTCGTCCACGGAGCGAATGTCCTCCCAGCAGGCGGACATTCTGACCTCGGAGCTTGAGTATTACCGCCGCATACTCACTCCCGTGATAAAAAAGGTCTGCGGCAATTATCTTATTCTTATGGGCGGGAGCGGGACTGTTTCCGTCGAGTGGGACAATATAAATCTTCAGGACGAAGCGGTGCTTGCGGAGGCAAGGCTACACAACGCGCAGGCGGCTCTTATTGAACGTCAGCTTGCGGAATAAACAGGCGGGACGCAAAAACGTCTCCCGCCAAAAAATTAAAATTAATGGAGGAATTTATTTATGTACAATTCAATCAAAATCGAAAAGGGTCTTTATAATCTTTCCGGAAAAACATTCTCGCAAGCTTTGGAAGCAATGGACCCTTCCGAGAATTACACAGACGAGGCTCTCAGAAAAATGGACGCTTTCGAGCGTCAGTTAAAGCGTTTCGACATCAAGGTAAATGGTGTAAATGCCGATAAGGTGGACAAGTTCTTTCAGTCCACAGAGAGCGCGGCTCTTTTTCCCGAATTTGTAAGACGCGCTGTCGAGTCGGGTCTTAACAGCGGCTGCGTAAACAAGATAACCGCGGCGGTAAGCGTTTCCGACGGCGTTGACGCAAGAGGTATCGTCCTTTCCGACGGTACGGAAGCATACGAGGGCTCTGCCGTTTACGGGGACGACCTGCCCCAGAGCAGCATTACTCTCACGTCCTCCGCTATCGCTCTCAAAAAGTTCGGCAGAGTTGTGAACGCTCCCTACGAAGCTGTAAGACAGCAGCGTATCGACGTGTTCGCTGTTGCGCTCCGCGCGGTGGGCGCAAAGCTTGCAAGGGCTGTTGAAAAGGCGGCTGTAACTGCGCTTTCAAGCGGCGTTACGCCCTCTTCAATGTCGGGCGGCACATTTAATTACGCCGAGCTTGCGGCTTTCTGGGGCAGCTTTGACAAGGCTGAAATGAACACTATCATCTGCTCTCCCGCTGCTGCGGCAAAGATACTTTCCTTTGATGAAATGAATAAAGCCGTACTCTCTGCTGCGGGCTGCGGCACTGTTACTCCTTTCGGCGCGGAAATCGTTGCTTCCGCTGCTGTTGCCGATGATATCCTTATCGGTATCGACAGAAATTCCGCACTTGAAATGATAAGGGGCGGCGACGTTATTGTGGAGGTAGACAAGCTTATCTCAAAGCAGTCCGACGCTGCGGCTGTTGCGGTAAACGTTGGCTTCTCGGCTATCGACAGTGACGCTGTTAAGGTACTTACAATTGCGTAAATAAATATTTTATGCGGGGCAGACGTCTGTCCCGCAATATTCTATCTTAAAATTTCAGAACCGTTCTCCACAAGGTTAGTGTGCGGATTTCCGAGCATAATTTTGTCGGTGACAAAAAAATCCGCAGGCATACTCGTTTGCAGGCATACTTGTTGGCAAGCATACTCACGTAAGCAGAATTTGCCGAAAAGACCTGCGCTATACCTTTTGAAGACGGGTTCTTAGTATTTAAAGGAGCGATAATATGGAACAAAAAGAGCTTCTCGAAAAGCTTAACAAATTTACAAGGCGGGAGCTTACGGAGGACGAAGTCTACATATTTACGGTTACGCTTTGCGACAACGAGATAGACCGTGACAACGAGTGCTTTTCAAGAAAATCCTTAGAAGAAATGGCTGAAAAATTTATCGGCGTTACGGGCATTTTCGACCACGACCCCAAGGGCGGAAACCAAACCGCAAGGCTTTTCTGCACCGAGGTGGTCGATGAGGACAGAGTAAATTCCGTCGGCGAAAAATATGCATATTTAAAGGGTTACGCATACATGGTAAGGACTTCTTCAAACGCCGATCTTATCAGCGAAATAGACGGCGGTATCAAAAAGGAGGTTTCCGTGTCCTGCTCCGCCGAAAGACAGATATGCTCGATATGCGGCGAAGACAGGCGTGTCAGGGCTTGCCGTCACGTCAAGGGCAGGAAGTACGACGGTCAAAAATGCTTTGTAACGCTGGACGGCATTTCCGACGCTTATGAATGGAGCTTTGTGGCTGTCCCCGCACAGGTCTGCGCGGGAGTTACGAAAAAATCCATGGAGACCGAGTCGGATATCCAAAATACGGAGGAGCGTCCCGAACAGGAAGTACAGTCGGAGAACGTACAGGAAAAACGCACTGAGCTTGAAGGCAAAATTCGCCGCGCGCTTATGCTTAAGGACAGCGAACACAAGGCAGCAGAGCTTTTTGAAAACGTCAAGGATATGCTGGAGCTTTCCGAGCTTGAAGAGCTGGGGAAAAATCTTGCTGTTGGGAAAATGCCGAAAAATTTTACTGCCGACAATTCGGCGTACATGATGAGGGGGCTTTGATATGGACATGGAAAAGGTCTTTTCGCTGTTCAGGCTTTTTTATAACGAGGAGGACGCAGAAAGCTTTCTTCCGGTCGCGGAGCTTGCGGCGGACTACACAAAGCGGCGTATTCTCGGTGACGAGGACTTTTACGACCCCAGACTGTATTTCCTTGCGGCGGCGGAAACACTTTGCCGCGCTCTTGAAATCAAGGCGGCAAGAGAACGTCTAACTCTTACAAGAACAGGTTCGGCGGCTGCCGAGGCGGACTATTTCTCACGCTTGGAGTACGCTCAAAGGCTGTACAAAAGCTATGAAAATCTCTGCACGGGCTTGATACGGGACGACGGATTTTTATTTCTCCGCGCAGAATAAGGGGGGACTGTCATGAACATTGTCAATAAATTTGCTGCCGCAGTTTCGGAAAGCGGCATACCTTGCAGTCACGAGTTTTCCGACTACCGTATCGACATTTTGCAGAAGCCGATATGTGCATTTGCGGGAATAAAAAAATTCAGTCTGAAGGACGGCGATACCGTCCCCACGGTGCAGGCGCGCATAACCCTCCAAGGCAGCGAAAAGCGGGTGGACAGCTCTGTGCTTATTGAAACGGCGGAAAATCTTATAGTCCCGGCGGTTCTGAAGTGCGGTGAAAATATTTCCAAAACGGAAATTTCGGAAGTGAAGCTGAATAACAAAACAGGGCTGCTGTACTGCGAAATTATTTTTGAGGTGTCCGCCGCTGCTGCCAATGAAAACAGTACCGATATTGCAGTTTTCAAGGGTATAAATGTTTATGTGGAGGAGTACTCGTTTTCACGCTCCGCTCTGACTGCCGAGACTGCTTTGATAAGCGGCAGTACCATATTGCATTTCGGCGGGGTCGGCGCTGTAAAAATAAAGCTGTCGGGAACGGCTGCGGAGGACGAGGGGACTTCTCTTCTGCAAAAGCTGGACTGGCTTCTTACGAGCGGAGAAAGCTTTTCCCTCACATACGGCGGAGCAGGCTTTGACAGAGTGATACTTTCAAAATATTCATGGGACGGCGAAAATGGCGAGGCAAAAAAGGCGGAGCTTGAATTTATCGGCGTGTGCGGCGTTAAAACAGTCAAAAAGGAGGAATAGCATGGATATTCGCAATGCGGCGCTGCGGCTGAAGCTTTCAAACGGCACGTATTACACCCCTGCGGGGCTTATCGGCTTCAAGTGCCGAAAGGAACGGTACACGCCATACATCAGCCTTGACGCGACCGCCGTTTGCAATAGTGGGGACGCCGTTTCAGACGTTCGTGAGGTGCGGCTTGAAATCGGCGGGAAAGCAGTCCACAGCGGAATTATGGACAACATGACAATATCCGAAAGCGGCGGCTTGAAAAGGATGCGCATAACGTCCAGAGGATTTTCCTCAATGCTGTCACAGAACGAGCTTGAGCCGGGACTTTTGGCAGGAATTACCCTGAACAAGCTTATGTCGGAAAGCATGGTGGTGCCCAATGTTACTTGGCAAAGCAGCGCGGACAGCGTACGGTACATATACATCAAGGAGCATGACAGCCAGTGGGCGGCGATAGTCAGTCTCGGGCTTACCCTGAACGGGCAGTACCCCTACATAGGCGGTACCAACGAGGTGCGGCTGACACAGCGTTCCGCCGAGGTTTTCACCCCGCAGAACATCTGCGAGACGGGTACTGCCGAGGATTACTCCAAAATGGCGAGCCACTACCACATGAAGGACGTGAACGGCGATTACAGCTACAATTACACCGACGGCTACGCAGAGGGCAGGGGGATAATACGCCACAAATATATCAATTTTGACAGGCAGTTCCTTTCCCTTGCGGATTTCGGACTGCAATACAAGCTGAACTTTTCCCGCCGCGGCTGCCGAAGCAAATTCATGAAGTACATTGGCTGGTGCGGCGAGGAGATACGCAGCATGATAAAATTCCCTGACGGCACGGTCGCGGAGGTCTCCGCCGTTGAGATCTCGGGAAACGTCAAAAAGGGTATTTTTACCACAACAAGCTGCTATTATGACAAGTACTGCAACATTTAATTTTATACCATTATATACCATAATGCTGAGCCGCTTTTACACGGTTCGGCATTATTTTTGTTTGTTTTTGGACTTTTTGCAGTAAATTCCCCGACGTTTTTGTGCAATAAGACGATATTGCATATTTTTTGAAAAAAACTCTTGACTTTTGTGCCGTTTTGGTGTAATATTAGTAAGTCGCAAGAAACGTCAACCGCAACAGCGGAACACACGGACAAGCAATATACGGGCAAAACGTCAACCGTATTGTTGCCTACAAGCATGGGAGCATAGCTCAGCTGGGAGAGCATCTGCCTTACAAGCAGAGGGTCATAGGTT
>CAMWVF010000007.1 GCA_947177545.1 uncultured Clostridia bacterium
ACGTATCGTTCTGATATGGACGAAGTTTTTGACAAGCTTGCTGGACTGGAAGCTCTCGGAAATTGCATCCTCAGCAATGTTGCCGCTCTGAATTTCTATAAACGCCTGCACGGCGAAAGCAAGGAGGAATAGGCTTGGGTCTGCTCAGTTTCATTTCCTCAAAATTCAAGAAAGGAAAGATATACGTCAATGCCCATGATTCATTTTATTCATTTGACAATGCCACCCTAGCAAGCAACGAGACCATTTTTGCCGCAGTAACCATACTTTCCAGTGCTGTAGCTTCAGCGCCTATATCGCTTCGCAAAGGATACAAAAAGCTTGCTCCCGAAGAACATAATGTTTCGGAAATGTGCGAATTCGGATTTAATCCGAACATGACTGCGTTTGAGTTTATGCGGGCAATGGAAGCCCAGCGCTGCGCCGAGGGTGCGGCATATGCACTTAAAAAGTATGACCGCAATCACAGGGTATGCGCTTTGTATCTGCTGAAATCGGCGGAAGTTGAGCCTATTATTGAGCGTACCACTAACGAGCTGTATTATCGTATCTACGACGATACGGGTTACAACCTCATTCATAGTGAGCACATTATCGAGGTGGACTTCGTTTCGGCTGACGGCTACACAAAAGGTATCAAGCCTATTTCGGTGCTGCGCAATGCTCTTGCGTATGATCGGGAGGTCAAGACCTTTGCATTGAATCAGCTCCAGTACGGCATTAAGCCGAACCTTGTTATTACGATTAATGAGGATTTGAATGAAAGTGCGCTGGAGAAATATGACGAGATGATAAGCCGCTTTAAACGTCACGGCATTTTGTATCTTGACCCTGGGAAATCGGTCAGCGAGGTAAAGCAGGGAATATCCATAGACCCAAAGGTGTTTGAAGCGGAGCAGATAACCGTTAAAAAGGTGGCTTCCGTATTCGGCATACCTTATGCCAAGCTGTGGGGCGTTGAGAATCACAGCGCCGACGGGGAAGAGGATCTTGCATACCTTAAAGATACTATCCTGCCTCTTATCCGAATGTATGAGCAGGCTTTTTCAAAGGGCTTGCTTACCAGGAGGGAGCGTATGAACGGCTACAGCATTAAGTTCAGCATGAACGGATATGCAAGAGCCAATATGGCGGCGCGGGGTGAATTTTATCAAAAGGGTATCAGGAACGGATGGTTTTGCGATAACGACGTCCGAGAATTGGAGGATATGCCACCATATGAGGGCGGGGATAAATACTACATTTCAAAAGACCTTATCGAGGTTTCGCTGCTGGAAGCGTTTGTTATGAAGCAGATAAACGGCGGCGGGACTGATACGGAAAAGAACGGAGGTGATCCTGATGGGAAGTCAGACAACGGGGACGGTGTTTCCGATACCGCGGTCCTCTGAAAAATACTGGGAGATAAAAAATCAGACCGACACGTCCGCGGAGCTGTACCTTTATTCCGCGATCTCTTCATGGGGTGCGGAATGGGGCGATACCAGCGCAAAGGACGTTATAAACGCCGTTAAGGCTCTGGGCAATATCTCACAGCTTAATATCTGCATTAATTCTCCTGGCGGAACGGTTTCCGAGGGAATGGCTATCAAGGCGTTTCTGGCCAGACAGACGTTCAAAAAGGACGTTTACATAGACGGCTTGTGCGCTTCCATTGCCACGGCGATTGCTTTCGGAATAGGAGCGGCGGTGCATATGGAGTCCACCGCTCTTGTGATGATACACAACGCATGGACGTATGCCTACGGCAACGCCGCGGAGCTTCGCAAGGCTGCGGACGATCTTGAAAAGCACGATGCGACTATCAAGCAGATATACCTTGAACGCACCGCGGGAACTATTTCCGAGGACGAGATCGCGGATATGATGGCTTCGGAAACGTGGCTCAGCGCGTCGGAATGTCTCGAGTACGGATTTATAGACGAAATTGTTTCGGGAAGCACGCAGGCAGCGGCTTGTATGCCGAAAGAGTATTTCGATCTGTACAAAAACGTGCCGAAAGGCGTTTCGGTGCTGAACGAAAACCCCGAAATCCACAGTAACGTAACCGCCGCACAGGCGATTATTGATAAAGCAAATGCTGCACTTCAGGAGTACAGCTATCGAAAGGAGAAAAATATTTATGGCAGGTAACAACAGATGGCAGCTTGTTTCTATGAGGGACGGCTTTGCCGATTCTCTTGCAGAAGCCAAGGACAAGCTTACGGCTCTGCTCGGTGATACCAAGTCCACTGCAGAGCAGAGAGCTGCCCAGCAGACTATTGTGGCTGACCTTACAGACCGTCTTGAAAGGGCGAATACAGAGATTGACGCCTTTGACAAGGCTGCGGAGGCGGCGGACAAGGCAAGACACGAACAGGGTATAGGCAAGACGGAGCTTCCCGAAAATCTTCGTATCACACAGGGATATGCGGCTCTCATCAGAGCGACTATGAACAAAAGACCTATTGGTGCGGACATCAAGGATGCGCTTTTGGACGATACGTCTACAACGGGTGGAGCGTCGTTCCTTCCCAAGACGGTGTCTACTCAGATCATCGTTGAGCCGCTTGTAAAGAACCCTTTGCGTGATCACAGTACTTACACCGCTATCATGAATCTTGAGGTACCGAGGCTTGAATTTTCACTTGACGATGACGACTTCATCGCTGACGGAGCTACTGCAAAGGAAATGAAAACCAAGGGCTCTACCGTATCATTCGGCAGGAATAAGTTTAAGGTATTCAGCGAAATTTCCGA
This sequence comes from uncultured Clostridia bacterium, assembly GCA_947177545.1. Classification (GTDB taxonomy): domain Bacteria; phylum Bacillota; class Clostridia; order Oscillospirales; family Ruminococcaceae; genus RGIG8773. The sequence goes on from CAMWVF010000007.1 coordinate 2,740, forward strand.
AACGATTTTGAACGGCTCTGACGTTGACCTTACCTCTTATGTCAACAGGGGGCTTACCTCTGGTCTTGCGGCTAAGGAAAAGAAGGTTGCTTTTACAGAAACTCCCAAAACGGGAGAGGAGCATATGAGCTTTTATGCTGAATCGGTCAAAATTAAGACCATAAAGAGCAATACTCTTTTTAACGCTATAAGACAGGCTATTGCAGATCTTGATGATGATTTTGAGCCTGAGGTTTGTATGCGCAAGAGTGATTATCTTGAAGTCGTTGATACCTTGGCAAACGGCAACGCAACACTGTACGCTGCCCCTCCCGAGAGTATTCTCGGAGTGCCTGTGTTCTTCTGCAATCAGGCGGTCAAGCCTATCGTCGGTGACTTCAGATATTCTCATTTTAACTATGGTCCCGATATTACTTATGACAGAGATAAGGACGTAAAAACTGGCATGAATGTGTTCGTTATTACAGCATATTTCGATCATCAGATAAAGCTTGCCTCCGCGTTCCGTATCGCCGAGGTGGCAAGTGTCTGATAAAGCCGAAGACGACGATACGGCTTTAAATCTGTCATTGTCGCCGCAGTCCGATGATATTCCTGCCGAAGGCGATACCGAATCTATTGAAGATGATACCGACACTTCGGCAGAGTCGGACAACGATACAGATTATTCCGCAATGACAGTAGCTGAGCTCAGAAACCTTGCGAAAAGCAGGGGCTTGTCTGGGTACAGCACATTGAACAAAGACGAGCTGATAGCTTTGCTTTCCAGCCAGTGACTTAAGGAGGCGATATTGTGATGGAAATTCCCGACCAGCTTGCACGCGATATATGCTATTTCGTCGGAACGAATTATGACGATCCAGAGGAGCGCAGCTACGTTATTTCTCTTATTAAATTTGCATATGCGGATCTGTTTGAGAAAACAGGCGTGAACTGGCTTGAGAACACGACTTCAAAGTACGATATCGCCCTTGAGGTCGTTCGGAGCAAAGTATATCTCAGCTACTACGGTAATCGCGATGACGCTAAGAATACAGAACATCTTGAACGGTTTATCGCCTCAAAGACTTTCTCTTTGACATATTCCTCTGAAGCAGTTCAAGCAAGGAGGGAAGCTCATGGTTCGTAATAAAAAAGTTACGTTCTTAAAGCTGAACAACGAAGCCCGCGACGCGCTGGGTCAAAAGCGCGCTGAATGGCAGGACACGGGCAAAAATGCTCTTGCCAAAATTTCGGCAGTTACGGGTAAGCTTTATTATGAAGCCGCAAGGGCTGGAGAGGAAAACACGCTGCTGTTTAAGATCAGATATTCTTTTCTTCCCAAAGATTTCAACAAAATCGATTACCGTTTGCTTTACAACGGTACGCAGTATAAGATCAAACAAGTTGCTGACGTTGATGAAGGTCATCGGGAAGTGCAGCTGAGAGGAGTATCGGTATGATAAAGTTCACGCAGGTCTATGAGCTGCTGCAGAAGGTCGGGATACCCGCAACCTACAAGCAGTTCAACGGACCTAAACAGGAGATCCCCGACCCGCCGTATATCGTGTATTATGAGACCCGAAGCAGCAACATCGGCGCCGATAATGTCACATATACGGAAATGCTTCCTGTTATCGTTGAGCTTTACACCGATATATGCAGAGACCTTGAGCTCGAACGCAGGATCAAAAGCCTGCTGACCGAGTCTGGGCTGTATTTCAATACCGATCATGGAGACCTTCCCGACGAGGGCGTCCATATTGCGTACTTTGAATTTTCAATTATTGAATGAAAGGAGAAAAACTATGCCTAATTCTGTTTCCGAAGTTGCGGATAACAAAATTGAATACGGTCTGTGTAACGTGTACTATGCGGTCATTACTGGCTACGATATCGAGGCTAAAAAGTATACATACGGAACTCCGATCCCCATTCCAGGCGGCGTAAGCGTTTCGTTTTCCGCTACGGGCGATTCAAACCCGTTCTATGCAGATAACGTCGTATACTTTAACGTAAAGACCAACGCAGGCTACGAGGGCGATCTTGAGATCGCGCTTATTCCCGACAGCTTCCGTGTCAATGTTCTCGGCGAAGAAGAAATTGACGGAATGCTTGTTGAAAATTCCGACGCGCAGGGCAAGGAGTTTGCGCTTATGTTCCAGTTTGAGGGCGATACCAGCGGCAGACGTTTCATTTTTTACCGTTGCTCTGCTGGAAGACCCGACGTTGCTTCTTCCACCAAAGAGGAATCCACAACCCCGAACACAAGCTCGCTTACTATTACCTGCATGGCTCGGGAGAACGATCATCACGTCAAGGCTTCGCTGCTTGAGGCTAAGAACCCTAATCGTTACAACAACTGGTATACCAAGGTTCAGGAGCCTATCAAGGAAGATTCCGCAGCGTAATAGCTGTACATTTTATCCGCCGCTCGGCATGTCGGTTCAATGCCGATATGCCGAGCTTCTTATTATAGGTGATATTTATGAGCAACGAAATTTCCTATGGATTGAGTAATCTGTATTATGCCGTTAAATTTGGAAGCAGTTACGCTGTGCCTAAGCCGCTTCCTGGAGCTGTTAAGGTCAATCTTACGCCAGAGGAATTTGTGCTTACCTTTACTGGTCTTGACTGCATACCAAGGGATACGCATTCCATAGTTTACGGATATAAAGGCTCGGTGGTTATTGCAGGACTGCCTGCTGATTTTTATAAAGATATTTATGGATATGTGCCTTCTTCAAGCGGGGGGATTATCGAAAAGGTATCATCATCAATGATTGAAAGCGCTATCCTTTTCGAGACTGACGGAGATCCTGTTACACGGCATTGCTATTATTCCTGCCGTTTTGGGGCGCACGAGTTTGCCGCCGAAACCAAAACACAGAGTATATCGGTTTCAACAATTACCGTTCCTATTACCATAAGAGCAGACAACAAAGGTAATCTTAAACATATTTTGCCGAAGAATACTTCGGCAGCATATCAAAATTGGTTCAAGGCGGTGCAATAGTATGCAGAAAACAATAAAAATAGAAAACGTTTCTTTTAATCTGGCCGCAACTGGAGCCGTACTCTGCCTTTATAAGCAGCAGTTCGGCGTTGAATATTACGATGATTTCCTGCGGATCACCGCTATAAATACAAACATCAGCGCCACCGATACGCAGAAAGCGGCGTTGTCTCTGGAAATAGGGTACCGCCTTATATGGTCCATGGCAAAGGCGGCGGATCCAAGCGTTTCGGATCCCGATGTCTGGATAGACGAATTTGAGGATTTCCCGCTTACGGAGCTGATGCCGATTGCAATGGAGCTATTGGGAAAATCCTTTGAGCAGGTAATTATGAACGGTACCGCAGGCGGAGAAAAGCTTACCTCGGAAAATCTCATTGCCTGCTGTCTTTCATGCGGACTTAATATGCAGGATGTAAACTCTTTGTCGATTGGATTCCTGCTTAATTCTATCAATGAGTACATCCGTATTAAAAGCGGAGGGAAATCAAAGACAGGTACTAAACGTAAGGCTACACAAGCGGATTTTGACCGCTTTTGAGAGATATTTCGGAGGTATGTATGAATATTAAAGGTCTTGATCATCTTGCGCAGGATATTGTTGAGTTTTATTCGGCAGGAATAGATTCCATAACCGAAAGCACATTTGCAGCAGCAAAGGAATGTGCCGAATCTTGCTGCGAAAAAATAAAAGCCGCTTCTCCAAGAGGAACAGGAAAGTATAGGCAAGGTTGGGTAGTACGAAAAACTTCAAATGGCTATATGGTATACAACAAAACAGAGCCTCATCTTGAGATGATTCTTGAACACGGACATGTAATATCTAAAGGAGAGCGCAAAGGAGAACGCATTGAGGGCGTTCCGCATATTTACGATAATGCTGACGAGGCTCGGGATAAATTTTATAGTATGTGTGTTGATATAAAATCAAGCGGTGTAAGGTTAAAATTTAAGCGGAGGTAGAATATGGCAGATCAAAAGGGTATGAAAATTCGCTTTGAAGCTGATGATAGTAAATTATCGTCTTCTCTTAATCGTATTGAAAGTGAAGCAAAAAAGCTTACTAAAAGTTTAAAGGAAATAGACAGGTATCTGGAGTTTGACCCGTCAAATATTACATTGCTTACTCAAAAGCATGATATTTTGACCAAGTCAATCGAAAACACTACTCAGAAGCTCCAAGCCATGGAGTCATCGCAAGAAAAAATTACTGCGGGATATCAGAATTGGCTGAAAAATAAGGAAGCTGTTGAAGCTACAGATGCTGCGATTGCGGAGCTGCGAAAACAACAGACCGAACTCAATAAAGCTGTAAAAGAAGCCAGGTTAGCAGAATCTCAAAACTTAATTAATATTGAAGAACTTCATGAAGCCGAAAAAGCCTATGGTGCCGTTCAAAATAAAATTCGTGAACTTCAGGCTGAAAAGAAAAAACTTGCTGGCGAAGAAGGTTTGATAAATGAAGCTTCCTATCAAAGATACATAACAAGCACGGAAGGTCTCCGCATAAATTTACAGCAGCTGAAACAGCAGCAGGCTCAGGTTTCCGCAGTCATTGAAGATGGAGGACGTTCTGCCGAAGAGGCTGCACGTAAAGCCGAGGCTCAGGCAAAAGCGGAAGCGGAACTTGAAACCGCTACGAGACGCGCCGCCGAAGCCGAAAAACAGGCAACACAGACGGCGAATGATTACAAAGGCGCACTTGACAAGCTCAAAACCGCCGCAAACAACGTTAAAAATGACATTCAAGGTATGGCTACAGCCGTTGCCACGGGCGTTACTGCCATAGGCGGCGCTGTTGCTGCAGGAACGACGGCGGTCGCTAAAACAGGAATGGAATTTACAAAATCCATGTCCAACGTTCAGGCTCTTTCGGGAGCGACGGCAGAGGAGCTTAAGGAGCTTCGCGACGCTGCTTCCGAAGCTGGAGCCAACACGTCCAAGTCCGCCTCGGAGTCGGCGGATGCGTTAGGGTTCATGGCTCTCGCTGGATGGGACACTCAGCAAATGCTTGAGGGCTTAATGCCTATTCTCCGCGCTTCCGAAGCGGGGGCTATGGATCTTGCTACCTGTTCGGATTTGGTTACCGACTCCATGTCCGCAATGGGTATTGCCGTGGGCGATTTGCAGCACTATCTTGACGTATGCGCTAAAACTCAATCCTCGGCGAACACCTCAATGGAAGAGCTGTTGGAGGCATACGTTGACTGCGGAGGTATACTCAATCAGCTTAATGTACCGCTGGAAACGTCCGCGACTTTGCTCGGCACTCTTGCCAACAGAGGCATTAAGGGTTCCGAGGCAGGAAAGTCCCTTAACGCTATTCTTGTAAATCTAATCGGCGCGAATAAAAACGCCGCAAGCGCTATGGCGGATATGGGTATATCTGCATTTGACGCGCAGGGACGCTTTATCGGTCTGGACGAAACATTAAAGCTTGTAAAGTCCAAACTGGACGAATACGGAGACGATACGGAGCGTATTACCCAGCTTGAAGCAAAGCTCGGCGGCAAGACACAGCTTGACACCCTTATGGCTTTGCTTTCGGGCGTAAGTACAGAGTACGATACCCTTAACGGTAAAATACAGGACTGCAACGGTGCTTTGGAGACTACCGCGAAAACAATGCAGGACAACCTTTCGGGAGATATTACGTCTTTGAAATCTGCTCTTGAGGGTGTTGAAAATACGATATTCAATTCTCTTGAAGCGCCGTTCCGCGATGCGGCGCAGAATGTTACCAAGGAGCTTCGCGATCTTAACGCTGCCTGCTCCGAGGGCGAACTGGCTGACAGCCTTAAACGTTCGGCGGAGGCGTTGAGCGGCTTCATAAGCCAAATGGCTGCATTTGCGGCGGATACGACTTTCCCTACGCTTATAAAGTGGCTTGAATGGGTCGCAAATCACGCCGATGCTATTATTTCCGCTATTAAGGGTATGGGCGCGGCGTGGGCTTCATGGAAGATCATGCAGTACGCGACACACTTACAGGAGCTTGTCAGCGCGATCAATCTTGTGAAGACTGCTTCCGCGGCAAGCGCGGCTGCACAAAATGCTCTTGCCGTTTCTGGTGCGTCAGCCGCCGCAAGCGAGGAGGCTCTTGCCGCTGCCGCTAAAACTATGGCTTCTGCGCAAATGCTGGGTTATGCTGCACTCATTGCGGTCACTGCTGCGCTTGCTTCATTCATCGCAAAGCAGATCGACGCGGCTTCGGAAAACCTTAGTCAGAAAAATCAGCTTGACGAGACAACGCAGGCTATTTACGACCAAGCTAACGCGTATTCTGCGGCTCAGAAAGCTATGAAAGAGCAAACCGATGAAGTAGACAAAAATGCAGAAGAAGTAAAGGGCTTGTGGTTAGGACTTAAAGACCTTGTTGATGAGGAAGGCAGGGCAAAGGGGTCTACAAAAGATTTGGAGGTCGCTGTTGCCAATCTTAACAGGCATGCTGGAACTAATATAGAAGTTGTAAATGGGCAGATACAAGGGTATAAGGATTTGGCGGCTTCCATGGACGACGTATTGGAACGCTCCCGCCGCGATGCTAAAATGTCCTATATGCAGGGCAATTACGATGAGGCTATATTCAACCTGGAGGAAACCACTGCTAAGTATGAGCAGGCTCTTGAAGATAAAAAAGCCGCCTATGAGGATTACAACAAGAAGATAACTGCTTTAAGAGAAGCCGAGGCAAGAGGTTATTCGGAAGATAAACCTTACGTTCAGCTTTTGGAAGAAGCGGAAGCTGCAGGGGACAGGCTTTCCGAAGTGGAAATACAATATGCTTCGCTTGCGTCTCTTAAAAACCAGTATGAGAAAACGAAAGAAGAATATGAGAAATTACTGACCGAACCTTTGCCGTCGGAAGTGGTCGATAACCCTGCAAAGGTCGCCGCCGAGGCTGAAGCAAAACGTCTTCAGGAGGAAGCCCGCAAAAACGCTGAGCTTGTAAAGCTTGGTGTTAAACAGACTTGGGAGGAGCTTGAAACAAGTCTTGCGGACTTGGATAGCGAGCTGGCGATCAAGAATGTTTCGGAGGACGATTTCTGGGCAGAGCGGCGCAGGCTCCTGGAGGAAAGTCAGTACAAGGAAAGCGCGGACTGGTGGAAATATTACGACGAGGTCACGGAGCATTACGAAAAGCTTTCGGAGACCGAGCAAAAGGCTCAGGAAGCCGCCTATAAAGAACAGCAGAGCGCTCTTAAGGATTCTATTGACGATCAGATATCCCTTGTTAAGGAAAAGCAGGAGCTTGATAACAGCTACACCAAAGAAATGATGTACAACGATATGGAGACCATCATTTCTGGGTTGGACAAGGAATCGGAGCTGTATAAAAAATACAATTCCGAGATACTCAAGGGCAGGAGGGCTCTTGCCGATGAAAGCAGTAAAGCTGTTATTGATAAGCAGAAAGACACTTTATCCGAAGTAGAAAATCTGCTTAAACAAGAAGTATCTGAATATCAATCCAGCATGAAGGATATTATGTCCAAACGTGATAACCTTTTCAATAAGTTGTTTGATACGAGTGGATTTACGTCTAATTCCAAACAAAAAGATGCAAATGGCAATGACGCGGATGTGTTTTCTCTTGCAGATCCCAACGAGGCATATAAAAAGCTGCTTAAATACAAGCAAAGCCTTGAAAAACTGCGGGCAAGAGAAGTGGGAGATGATGTTCTTGAATGGATCAAAGGACTTGATCAAGAAACGGCACAGAATACTATGGATGTGCTTGACCATATGTCCGATAGTCAGCTCAGCAGCTATAAAAATGGATTTGAAAAATATAAATCCGAAGCTATGACTATGGCAGATGAGGCTTACGCTTCTGATATAGACAAGCTCAACAAGGGCTTTATCGAAAAGGTTGACGGACTCCTTGCTGAGCTTCCTGGAAAGGCAGAGGTTGACGGTGCGAATACTGTTGCTGGATATATAAACGGTCTCAAGAGTAAGGAATCTGATCTGTCGTCTGCAGTAACTGAATTTACTGACAGCATTATAAATAAGATCAAAGAAAACCTTGATATTCATTCGCCTTCAGGAGAAGCTGAGGATCTTGGAGCTTATACGGCAAAGGGCTATATGAAAGGCTTTACCGCTGAGAATATGTCCGATGCTGTAGATAATTTTACATCGTCGTTTCTTACAAAGCTTGCCCAGAAAGATCCTGCCATCAGGGCGGCTATGGAAGATACCTTTACTGGAAATATGGCGGCGGTTCTTGGAAATATGGAAAACCTTGCTAACACGTCACTTAATAATATTGCTTCGGCGCTTTCGGGCAAGATTCCTGCACTTCCTGACGTAACTAAATTGTCGCTGCCAAGTTCTTCCGCTATAAGCGGTGCGTCTGGGGACAGCGAACTATCGGTTATCTCTGCAAAGTTGGATAAACTGGATACCATTGTTTCGCTTATCCAGTCCATAACAGTATTGTCGGCGAATGGCCAGAGAATAAAGCTTGAGCTTGAACTCAACGGCAGGCTGACCGCAGACATGAATAGCTTTGTAGCTGTAATTGCACAAAAGTTTAATAACGTATCTATTCAGACTGGCAAGAAGGTGTTTAGCTATTGAGCATTATAATAGACGGCATAGAGGTTACTGGGCGCGTTGCCCAGGGCGGAATACAAGAAAGTACGCAGCGTGTTTATGCGTCCGACAGTTCTTCGTCGGACGCTTCTCAGAGCAAGGGAGCGCATTATGTTTACAACATAAGCGCTCAAGTCACTACAGATGTTAAATCCGCCCTGTCTGACTGTGTAGCCAAAAATGCGGTAAACTGCACTATTGGCGGAGATACCTGCAGAGCGGAAATGACAAATTTCACAGCGTCATTGGTTATCGAACACGGTGATTTAACGCTTTGGGACGTAAGTTTTACACTAACGGATATTGCGCTTTCAAACGAAAGCGGTGAGGGAAGCTAAAAGGAAGGAGTATTTTATGAACCTTGTGATTTCTAATCTTGCTGTCGGTGAATATGTTGGGCAGTCAGGCTTTTCGGAAAGTTACGAAAAGGTTTATGACAGCGCTCATCAGTTCACGACGTCCGAGGGCGTAGAAATAAAGCGCTGCCGCGGCGTTCGGAAAGTTTATAATATTTCTCTTGACCAAGTGCCGTTGAATGTTAAAAATATGCTGCGTTCCCGCAGCCGTTATGGATACATTTCCTGTACTGTTGACAATGTTACGGATATGTTTATTATGGACAGTTTCAGCGCACAGGTTATTATTCAAAATGGAATGCTTGATTTATGGACGGTTTCCTTTACTCTTTCCGCAAAAACAATTATGGATCCCTCTGCTGATAATAATGGCTTTTATTCGGTTACCTGCGAGGGGCGGGAATACACAATGGAGTCGGGTGAAATATATGGAGATATACAGATAACCAATAATGCGGGAGGTTTGCCTAAATCGGGTATTTGTGCTTCGCAGATGACTTTTTCTTTAGACCTTAGCTTATATGGAGGATTGGTACCAGGCTTTAGTCCTTCAGCGCCTTGTACACTAGGAGGATTTTCAGCGCCTACTTATTATATAACAGGTCGTAGGCTTGATGGTTTTATCTACACCATAACGGCAACAGACCGCACAATTTTTCTTGACTTGCCATTTGATTATACCAGTTGCTTATGGGATGCGGAGCGTTCTAAAGATAACACCGTCCCCACATCATATGTTGTTCAGTGTATTGCTTCGCAAGCTGGATTCTCAGGTTTTAATGACGGAGATATTTCCGAAATAATCCCGAGGATTCCTTATGCCGACCTTGCAACGACCTGCAGAAGCATACTCACAAGCTTATCGGAGATTGCCTGCGGAATGTGGTATTGCGGTTCTGGAAATTCCTTGCAGTTTTTTGGCTTTGGATCCGTAGGTAATGCTATGTATGCCACTCGTATTTTAAAAAGTGAATGCACCGATTTACAAAGAGGGTTGGTAACTGGCCCAATCAACGGAGTTCTTATGATAAACGATTCTACTGATAGCGGTGACAGCGAAAGGTTTGAATCTGGAAACGTATTGGAGTCCTTTAACAAAATTAAAGTTGTCTCAAAATATGCAACGGCTTCCACCTGCGGCGCTCTTTTTCGTCGCGCTAAGAATGCAGAGTATACTGCGTTTACAATACAGCATTGTTATTGTTATTCTTATATCCCGATAGGTATGCGCATTATTTTAGACGACAATGATTTTGAATGCTTTATGGCGACTAATGTAAACATTTTTCTTTCGCCTACTGGCTCATATGCTTCTATTTCGGGTGATGCGGATTCAGAAATAGAATGGGATTTCTCTGGACTCTTAACACAAAAGGTTAATCAGCGTATTGCCGAAAACATGAAGTACCATGGTGTTTCACTTTCAAAGAAAGAGGGGCTTGTATGCGAGGGTGTCGGAAGCAAAATTACAATGGTAGACGGAAGGATAACTTTTAGTTTCAATGGTACCGAGAGTAATTCTGAAGATACTTCCAGCGGACAGCCTACTGCTGTTGCAGTTTTCCATGAAAATGGTATGCACGAGTATATAAATGCGGATTTAAAAGCTGATAATTCAGATGTGAGTACCGAAGACGAATCACCTGCTAACTTTATTTCGACTATTTCAACATCTAAGGAAGATTCTACAAAATCAAATGCTGTTAAACTTGTTTCCGCACAAGCTTCCGATTCCAATAGTGCAGACGATTCTGTTGACAAAACAAACGATACATATACTGAGGAGTCTTTAATTAGCGTTGAAACTGAACCAGGTAAAAAGGTTGCTGTTATTTCTATTATACGCCGCAGTAATGCTAATTCTGATACTGAGGACAAAACAACTACTGATAATACGGGAGGCGACAAGAATGGCGATTGATCTTGAAATGGACGGAAAGGTATTATGTGTAAAAGGAGGGTCTACTGTAGGAACGCCTTTGCATGGCACATACACCAAAATTAAGGGTGAAAACCGCATTTTATTTGAAAGTGAAAAGCTTTCATATTATCTTTGCTGGGATTGGGATGGCAACGATGTTGTCAATTTTAGGCGTGAACTGGTAAATGGAGAATTTCCCAAGCCTATTGAAAATGCAGCTTATTTTGACCATACGGAAAATGCGCTTACCCTTATTGGAAGTGCAATGATTGATGAAAAGCCCTATGATACCGCAAATATAGAATTAAATGAATCTGCTATTGATATAGAAATGCTTTACGGCGACCAACAGGTGAAGTTTACCGCAGATTATAAT
>CAMWVF010000008.1 GCA_947177545.1 uncultured Clostridia bacterium
GCCCTCAGTAAGGCTTTGTTTGCGTTTTCAGACAGTCTGCGAGGTTATTGGTACATATATCTTTGCGTTGTGTTGGCACTTGTTTTCCTTATATATTTTGGTCTTAAGGTTCCCGATGTCCGATATAAATGGGATAAGTTTCTATGTAAGTGTCCAAAGGTCGGTAAGCTGCTGATAAAAGTTTATACGGGTCGTTTTGCAAGAACCCTTTCCTCTCTTTATTCGTCGGGTATCCCAATGGTAGAGAGTCTTGAGCGTTCGGCAGCGATTCTTGGAAACAGCTATATTGAGAAGTCTTTCCTTGCCGTTGTTGACGAGGTAAAGCAGGGCGAACAGCTTTCTGTTTCTATCCAAAGAACCGGTATTTTCGAGTCAATGTTCTGCTCTATCATCTATGTTGGTGAAGAGTCAGGTGCTCTTGATACTATTCTTGAAAAATCTGCTGACTTCTATGAGGACGAGTCGGACGAAGCAATATCACGTCTTGTAGGACTTATTGAGCCTGTTATGATCATATTCATGGGTCTTGTTGTAGGTCTGGTTCTTGGAGCTATATTCCCGCTTCTCTACGGCGGTATCGGTTCTATTGCAGACAGTTAATGATAAGATCAGAATAAATAAAACTGTATTAAACTATTAAATAAAAAATTTGTGAGGTGACGAGTATGCTTTCATTTGATATTACCGACAGACACGTCCGCATTATTCGTGGTACTGAAAACCATGGCAAGATCAAGGTTGCCGACGCTACCACAATTGATGTTGAAGAGGGTCTGATTGTTAATGGTCACATTAAAGATATACCCAAAATGGCAACAATCATCAACGATGAGCTTAAATCCAAGAGAATGGCTGACAAGGAAGCTGTTATCAGCATTTCTTCAAACCTTATTATTTTCAAGGAACTGCATATCCCTAAGGCTAAGGGCACGCAGCTCTTAACTATCGTTCAGAACCAGATGCAGACTACTATGGGAATTGCTGACGACTACTCGATTTCATACACCATTGCGGGCGAGATAGAAGAGGAAGGCGTTCAGGCTATGAAAGTCCTTGCGACCGCTTGTCCTTTCGAAGTAGTTGACTGCTTTAGAAAGGTGTTCTCGATGTTGGGTATCGCGCTGCGTTCGGTGGCTGTTTCCTGCAATACTATTTCGAGAATTATTTTAAGCAACCCTAAGAACAAGGCGAAAATGCCTATGCTCCTTGTACAGATTGACCCGACATTTGTAAGTCTTAATCTTTATGAGAACAATCAGCTGACGTTCTCCCGTTTCGCTTCCATCGACCCTGAGGACTACGATAATTCCGAGGACTATATCTATGAGGCCGTAAACGAGAATGTGTTCAGAATGTTCCAGTTCCAGAGGTCGAGGAACGGAGATAATCCTATCCAGAACGTTGTTTTCTACGGTGAGACAACAGAGTATATCCGTCTTACCAATGCTCTGGAGCAAATGGATATCACCACAAGCATTTTAGGTACTCCAAATAATATTGGCGGATATGAGAATTTTGAGTTCCAGGAGTACGCTAATGCTATCGGTGCAATGTTCCGTACCAACAAGGATACCGAGCGCATCAACCTTATCGAGGTTGACGCGGCGGTAGGACGTTCCAGTGCGGGAGCTTCTTTCTTCCTCAGCGTTGCGGGAGCGGCTATAGTTTCAGCGGCAGTTGTTGGTGCGGTATATATTTTTGGAAATATTCAGGAGAACCAGTATAAAAGTGAGACTGCCGAAATTCAGGCATGGATGGATTCCCCCGAGGTTGCGGCTCAGATAGCGGCTGTTGATTCTGCTCAGACAAAGCTTGACAAGGTAAACGTTGTCAAGGGCGTTGTGGACACGGCGGTAACAAATTATGAATCGTTGCCTGTACTTACCACGGACGTTATAAGGGATATCGAGGCTAATTTTAGCGGAACAAGCGTAAGGTGGACAGAGCTTAGCTTTGGCAACGGCGCGATGTCAATTACCTGTACTGCAAGAAACAACGACGAACCTGCAAAGGTTGTCGGAAATTTCTTTGAGCAGGATATTTTCGATAATATTACATACAACGGTTTTGCATCAGAATCGGGAAATGAAGAGGAAATTGCAACTGAGAGCTTAAAATTCACGATAACTTTTGATATACGTGAGATTGAAGTTCACGAGGAGAATGAGAATACCGCTGAAGAAACAGCGGAAACAAATTGAGAATAGGCAGGTGATTGAAAATGAATATGAAGCTTTCATACAGAGACAAAGTGATCTTTATTGTTGTAATTGTTATAATTATTCTTGTTGCGGGATTTTTCCTTTTTATTCAGCCGAAATTTCAAGATGTTGAAAGGGAAAAATACAATCTTGAAACAAAGCAGCAGGAGAGGGTAGACATTGAAACTAAAATAGCTACTCTTGATTCTATTATTGATGAAATCAAGACGACAGCTGATGAGATCGGCGAAAAGCAGGGAATTTTCCTTGAAGAGCAGGCTCCGTATCTCAATGAAACATACATCAGAGAGGCTCTTACTGCTGAGAGACTTGATATAAAGTCAATGAATACTACTTATACAACAGCGGGTGCTATCAACAGGTATACTGTTGAGCCAGCGAATATTCTTGTCTATGATAACAAGATGAGTGCAGACCTTTACAATGAACTCCCGCAAGAGGTTTATGATAAGTATAACAATGTTGCTCCCGAGTCTTTTCCGAATACTGTAATTGGTATAACAACTGTTAACGTTTCGTTTGACGGCGGTACAGATCCGGTGGCGAATGCTAACAGAGCAATTGACAGGATTGCACAGGACGAAAAGACTATTATTCTCAATACGATTTCAACCGAAACGAGGGAGGGATCAGCCGAAACTTCAGATGGTGATCAGTCTGAAGTTATGGCAACAATTACTATGTACTCGATCTTCCCGCTTAATGTAGAGCAGGTTAAGCTGGAGTCGGCTGAAATACAGCCCCTCGAGGTAGCGGCAGAGTAATTAAATTTTTGGGGCGAGACCGATAAATCGAAAATGGTTTATCGGTTAAACCCGTATAATAATGTATTGTTTAAGAGAGAATTTTAGAGAAAGGGTGGATGAAGATGAAAGAATCTAAACGGCGTCAGAGCTTGAGCGGTGCAGTACTTATTATGATTCTGACGGTGATGTTTGTTCTTATCATTTTGCTTACGGCGACGCTTACTACGGTAACGACTGCAAATCAGCGGATATATACCAAGTTTGAGGAAAATCAAGCTTACTATACGGCTCGCTCTGCGCTGGATGTTTTTACGCAAAATATGTTGGACGACAGCGAATATTGGTCAGCGAAAACTTATGATTATACTGATAAGAATGTCTCTCCGATCGCTATAAAAACGGGTGAAAAAATGAAACAGGGTCTTGCTCTGCAATTTGATTTGTATAAAATTCATTCACAGTGTGAAACCTACGGCAAGGACGCTTTGGGCAATGCGAATCTTAAATTTGCTGAGAACATGGACATAGCTAACGCGACAAACATTTTTACTGCGGCTAATTTAGGGTTGGGATCAGGTACTCCTCCTGAAAAGGATAACTTTTCAATAGCAGATGTATCAGGAAATGCACTTAATGAAGAGGGTTCTTTTGATTATATAGAGTATCAAGTTACGCTGCCAACGCTAAGCAGCGGATCTTCTTCATACGGAAGATTTGTTGATGTTGACAAAACCGCAACAGGTCAGCCACAGGTGGCAAAGATCAAGGTTGAGGTTCTTGACCGTATTTATGCTACAGATCCAAGCTATACAGCTGAACAGCTTAATAAGTATTTTGATTCGTCGGTTTCTGCGGCAGATAAGGCAGCGGCAGGATGTCCTGCAAATGATGCTGATCTTATGGCGGCCATTGCCAAGGGGTCAAGAAGCAAAGATTACATGAAGGTCAAAATTACGTCTACGGTTACGGTTCTTGGAACAGAGGGCGTAGCGGTTGTTATTATTGAAACAGAGAAAATCGAAACCCCCGATACTTCAAATGCTATCAACTCTATGGGCGGATTGACAGGCAGCGGCGCAGGTCTCGTTGCAGCGGGCGGCGCAAGCAGTCTCAACACAGGAAATATAACAATTGACGCTTCCGGTACAGCAGGTTCTATATTTGCAATGGGAAGTCTTGATTGGAATTCTTCCGGTAGCAGCGCCTTTGACGACGGTGCCTCTGTATATGCAAGAAGCGGTCTGAAATTTACAAATGCACAAAATATTACTGCGGTAGGTCAGGATTCATTTATGTATACTGAGGGTGTATTTGATATAATTTCAAGTTTTAGCTATGGTTCAGCCTCAAATCCCATGAGTATAATATGTGATGAATTTCAATATCAAAACGGTATTACTGTAAACGGAAACATATATGCCAACAAACTGAATGTCGGTGGAAATAACGGCAATCAACAAATTAATGGTTCTGCTACCTTATATGCAAAGGATTTGTATGTTTCGACTAACGGCGGCGGAGTAAGTATTGATACAGACAATAACCAGATTACTATTAATTCATTAGGAAGTAATACTGCAAACGTTTATGGTGATATTTACATAGACAACGTGCCAATAAGCTCTGGATATGCCGGTTTTACGGTTACAAATACCAATGTAGTGTTTAAAACAGGCAGTTTTGCTTTGTTTGATAAAACCCCTGTTATAAACGATGGAAAAATACAGTTGGAAGTAAAGCTTCCCGGAAATCTTCCTTCCGGAAGCAAAGATGTTATTACATTGGAAACACCTCAGAGTCGTTATTCAAATTATTTTGAGGAGGGAGCTTTTGATGAAAACGGCGAGTTGATAGATAATACGAGCAGCGGTGATCCATATGCTTCAAGTAATATTAAAGCAAATATCATGACAGCTGAAAAAACATATTACAAGAACAACAATTTAGCTGTTCCAGACTCTCCTACTTTAAACCTTTACTCAAATAATATAAGCGGTTCAAATATCTCAAGCTCAGATTCAGGAGTTTTATTAAACGGCGGCAATTATGTTGTTGACACAAGTGGCGGTACTGTTACAATACAACTTGTAGCAGGCACTTGGTACAGCGGCGAAATAAAGGTTACAGGAGACGGCGCACTGAATATATTAATGCCGGAGTTGGCTACAGCTGGATCTTATAATTTTAATAATTTCAGTGTATACACAGATAACATTGATAAAACAAGCGGTCAGGCAATTACAAACGGTACAACAAAGGCTGCAAAAATCAATTATTATGTTGGAGATAATGCAAATGTCACAATGAGCAATAATAATTTCTTTACAGGATATTTCTATATGCCGCTTTCAAAATTGACTAATAGTAGTGGTAATAACGGCGTTTCTAAAGAGTATACATATAACGGAACAACCACTACCAAGAATTATTTTATCGTTGGCTCAGTTACATGTGGAGATTATGATACAGGCGGTTCTAACTCTGGTGTATGTTATATTGACCCGAATTCGGGCGCTGAAACTCCCGGCGAGCCTATTCTTACCGTTCAATCAAGTCAATATGTCAGAAACTAAGGAGGGAAAAGGACTATGAAAAGAACTTTTAAAGGATTTACCCTCGTTGAGTGTCTTGTTGCAATGGCTATTCTTGCCATTGCAAGCGCCCTTATGGCTTCAATATATGCATCTGTGGCTAAAAGAAATAATTTTAACCATTTTGCAAATACAAGCCTTTCCAATCAAATGGCATATATTGAAAAATATGAGAATGCTGCAACGCTGCCGATTTTTTACGGCGGTTTGGACGTTACTAAAAAAACGATAAAGGATCCCGAGATTGCCAGTACTCGCAGACCTCCTCATGAACATGTAAGTACAAACAGCGGTCAATCTGCTT
Organism: uncultured Clostridia bacterium; assembly: GCA_947177545.1. GTDB lineage: Bacteria > Bacillota > Clostridia > Oscillospirales > Ruminococcaceae > RGIG8773. The sequence goes on from CAMWVF010000008.1 coordinate 5,864, forward strand.
ATGTTCAGGTTCAAAAGCTTGATAAAGACGGAAGTTTGGTGCCAACAGATACATATAGTTTCCCTGTTGACATTTTTGTAATGTACAGCCGTGATACTCAGGATGATGCAAGTAGCAAACCTGCATCAACGGGTTCCAATGAAAGAACAGTAAATACCGATTACAGCCAAATTTTTAGTGAACAAAATGATAATCTAAGGTATAAGTATGTCTTAGGTCATACTTCATGAGGGGGCTGAAATTATGAAAAGTAAATTAAATGGTTTTACCCTTGTTGAGCTTATTGTTGTTATGGCGTTAATGGCAATTCTGATGGTTGCTATAATGAATATGTTCAGACCCATTCGTGAAACCTATGTGGATTCAACTCAGTATGAGGCTCAGAGGACTGCACAAAATGGAGTTGTCCAGTATATTACTGAATCTGTCAGATATGCTACTGATTTGGGTATATATAATACCAGTGTATCAAGCGCTCAAGATGCTGTGGAATTTTTTGCAACGGAATACTGCAAAAATGCAGGTATTCTTGATAAAACAACGGGAGCTCCTGTGTCACCCTATACATCTGATGACGTAGATGATATAACAGCTGAAATACAAAAATATGCCGAGGTCATTATTATTGATAATGATACAGCGCATTACAACAAGGGATTTTGGGGTAGGATAATACGCCGCAAGGTCGATTTGAATCCTGCAACTGCGTCTGCGGTTGGAAGCGATCCTACGATTACCACAGGTATTGCACAAACTATTGATGTTGCGTCAATGGACGAATGGAGAACCGCTCTCGGTGAAGCTTATTACGGTGAAAATACGTTTCAGATTAATATTATTGTAAATGATACCGATAGCGACGGCAATATGGATGGCAAAGACGGTATGCTTAACGTTTCAGTCGTTTCAACAAGAAACGGTAAACGTGACATATCCAATGCAGGCAAGGAAAATAATATGACTGGCAGTAACGATACCTTGACAGCAAAAGGTGCAGGTCAAATTACCAGAGGTGGTGTATTGTGCAGAAATCTTGTGAGTACAGGCAGTAATGGTGTTAAAAAGTCTGGTGTATTTGATTTCAGCAAATACAGTGGAAGTTCCAATACACCAGGCGTGACAACTTATATTGTATTTTTAAATAACAATGAAAACAGTAAAGAAAAAGACTTGGTTGAGAAAGTTGTTAAAACAGTAAAAGATTCTCATTCGTAATTAAAATTCAGGGCGTGTCCCGAAAAACACGCCCTGAAATATACTTTTTGTTACATCGGTATCTCGGGTACTGTCAAAAAGCTTATGTACCAATCCATAAGCTGTGTACCGAAAAACGAGGCAAGTCCCAAGCCTATGGCGAGGAACGGTCCGAACGCGAAGGCTTTTATGCTTTCTTCATCGTTTTCGGCTGCTTTGAATTTGAGTACGAATGAATATATCGCTCCCGCGACTATGGCTATGAATGCAGCAACTACAGCAGCTTTCCAGCCAAGCATAAGTCCTCCCGCTGCCATTAAAATTATGTCTCCCATTCCAAATCCGAAAACGGATCCTGTTTCCTTGATGGCTGCAAGATGCTTCGCAAGTTCTTTTTGAAGCTTTTTAGCTTCCGCGGAATTTGGGTTCATCTTTTTAAGACGTGCCTTTATCTTTCTTGCGGACTTATGATCCTCGCTTACGAAAAATTTGTAAATGATCGGCGTTAAAACAAAGCCAAAGATAAGGAACGGTACGCTTACGCTGAAGAGTCCTATAAAGCAGTCAATAACCGTGTCCTTACAGCCCCGAACAGTATCGGGCAGGAGAGTTGTCAGAACTCTCGTCGCAGTTGCAACAAGGACAAGATAAACAAGGACGCTTACAGTCATTTCCTGTGTGTCGTAGTCCTCAAAGCCTATGACGATAACTCCCGCAAGGAAAAGGCAAAGAAGCGCAGGGTAAATAAGTCCCTGTTCTATAACATCAAACCGCATAAATGTCAAGGTGAAAATTATTCCCGTAAGGCTTTCAACAAGAATGTATCTTCCCGAAATCTTAGAGCCGCAGGCACGGCATTTTCCCCTAAGAAAAAGCCAACTGAAAACCGGTATCAGGTCGTACCATTTAATTGGCGTTCCGCAGGTCATACAGTGAGAATTCTTTTTGGTAAGCGACTCTCCCGCAGGAAGCCTGAAAATGCAGACGTTAAGAAAGCTGCCTATGGAAATTCCGAAAAGGAATACCATAATATATACTCCTATGTAGTAGACCAGCAGGCTGCTGTCAATGTCCGTGTAGAACATAAAAAATCTCTCCCTTAATGTAAATTTGAATATCCGATATTTATATCTTAACATATTTTTTCGGCAATTACAATACTTTTATAAATATAACTGCCGATGATAAGTACCCTTTTGACGGGTACACGCAAAGAGAGTCAATAAAATTATTTACATAAATTTATTATTTTATTAACGGTACGGCTTATGCCGCCGGTTCTGCCGCAGAGGAACCTTAGTACCGATAAAAAGTCTGCGGAGAAATGAGGCTTTATAATGGCGATAAAAAATATTCCCATTGGTCAATATATGGTCAATGAGGGCATTATTACAGAGGAACAGCTTCAGAATGTTCTTGACAAGAAAAAAGAGGAAAATACTCCCGGTAAGTATTTCGGCGACTATGTTATAGAGCTGGGATATGTCAGCGACGTTGATTTCGGAAAGATACTTGCCAAAAAGCTCAACGTTAATTTTATCGACCTTAACGACCCCGATACAAAGATCGACATTGAAGCGGTAAAGAAAATACCCGAGGCTCTTGCCAAAAAGCATACTATTATAGGTATAAAAATTACGGGAAGAAGACTTACCGTTGCTACTCACGACCCTGTAAACTTCTATATCTTCGAGGATATCAAGGTAACTACGGGTATGGACGTTGTACCAGTGCTTTCGACAAAGGCTGCTATCACAAAGGCTATAGGCAAAAGCTACTCAATGCAGAATACATCCTCGCTTCTTGACAGCGTTGAGGATCAGTTCAGCGGCGACGACGCATTCGGTATGGACGAGGAATCCGCGGACAGAATCGACAGCGCGCCTATAGTTAAGCTTGCTACAACTATTGTTGAAAACTCTTTCCGCGCGGACGCAACGGATATTCATATCGAGCCCTTCAAGACCTTTACAAGAATTCGTATCCGTGTAAACGGCGACCTTATAGAGCTGATGAATATTTCAAACGTTGTACATAACTCCCTTGTTACACGTCTTAAAATCATCAGCGGCATGAACATTGCCGAAAAGCGTGTACCGCAGGACGGTCGATTCACACAGGTGGTTGACGGTACTACCCTTGACGTCCGTGTATCTAACCTGCCGACGGTAAACGGCGAAAAGGTCGTTATCCGTATCCTGTCAACAGGTGACGTTGGCGTAAGAAAGATAACCGACCTCGGCATGACAGCTTATAACTATGAAAGATTTGCCTCAATACTTAAAGTTCCGCAGGGCGTTGTACTTGTTACGGGACCTACAGGTTCCGGTAAGACGACGACTTTGTACGCGGCTCTCGGCGAAATCGCAAAGCCTAACGTAAACGTAATTACAGTTGAGGATCCTGTCGAAAAGAATATCGAGGGCATTAATCAGTGTCAGGTAAACGCTAAGGCGGGCATGACCTTTGCCGCGGCTCTTCGGTCTATCCTTCGTCAGGACCCCGACATCGTAATGATCGGTGAGATGCGTGACCAGGAGACCGCAGAGATCGCTATCCGTGCCGCTATCACGGGTCACTTGGTGCTTTCCACGCTTCATACAAACGACGCGGCTTCAACTATCACCCGTCTGGTGGACATGGGCGTTGCTCCCTACATGGTTGCGACATCTCTTATCGGTATCGTTGCCCAGCGTCTTGTTAAAAAGATTTGCATGGAGTGCAGAACTCCAAGAATTTCCACAGACGAAGAGGACAGACTTATGGGTATTGACGGACACATTACGGTCTATGACGCCTGCGGCTGTCCTAAGTGCAATAACACCGGATATACCGGACGTACCGCTATTCACGAAATTCTGCTGTGTACCCCTGAAATGAGCGCGCTTGTCGCAAACGACGGCAAGGTTGACGCAATCTCCGCACTTGCTAAGCAGCAGGGAACAAAGCTCCTCCGTGACAACGTTTCGGAGCTTGTTCAGGAGGGCAAGACCACCATGGACGAACTCGTAAGAGTTACATACGCAGTATAAAATAATTTACAGAGCAAGCGGAGGCTTTATCTTTTGCCTTTTGCTTATGCACTTTAAAACAGAACGTTTTACTGTCCTGCAAAATCGTACTCTAAGGGCGGACGCCCGTAAAAATAAACCCTGAAAGGAATTAGGAATCATGGATACTGAAAAGAGAACAGAAAAAGTTGTTATCAGCATTGACAAAATTTTGGACGAGGCGAGAGTTCTGGGCTGTTCGGACGTCCACTTCACAGCCAAAATTTCCCCCGTTCTGCCTCTCCACGGCTCACTGCGGAAGCTCAGCTCCTACCCCGAAATGACAGAAGCCGCTATCATGAAGATATGCGAGCAGATGACAGGCGGCAGAAACATGGAGAATATCAAAAACAAGGTCGATGCCGACTTCTCATATGTAACAAGAAGAGGCTACCGTCACAGAGTTAACGTTTATCACCAGAGAGGCAATACGGCTATTGCTATACGTCTGCTGAGAAACGATATCCCTACTCTTGAAGACCTCGACCTGCCTCCCATTCTCGGCGAGTTCTCCCTCCGCCCCAGAGGACTTATACTTGTTACGGGACCTACAGGTTCAGGTAAGTCAACAACTCTTGCCGCAATGATAGACTATGTAAACGTAAACCGTTCCGCACATATCATCACTATAGAGGACCCTATCGAGTATGTTCACGAGCATAAACGCTGTATGCTTAACCAGAGAGAGGTCGGCGACGACGTTGAATCCTTCGCCATGGCGCTTAGAGCTGCCCTCCGTGAAGACCCCGACGTTGTACTCGTGGGAGAGATGCGTGACTTTGAAACTATCAATGCAGCCGTAACTGCCGCTGAAACGGGACACCTTGTAATGTCCACGCTTCATACCACTTGTGCGGCGGATACTATCAACCGTATTATCGACGTTTTCCCCGCTCACCAACAGCAGCAGATACGTACACAGCTTGCTACCGTTCTGGTAGGCATTATTGCCCAGACCCTTATCCCCAAGGCTGACGGTACCGGACGTGTTGCCGCCCTTGAGATACTTAACGCAACCGACGCTATCAAGGCAATGGTTCGTGACAACAAGGTACACCTTATCCAGACCGCCATTCAGACAGGTAAAAAGGAGGGTATGGTCTGCCTCGACCAAGAGCTTGCGCGTCTTGTCAAGGAGGGCGTTATCACCGAAATGCACGCCCGTGAAAAGAGCCTTGACATCAACGAGTTTGAGCGTTACTTAAAGGGTATGAACAGCAGATAACTACCTGCGGAGATAATCCCGCCAATTTCAGATGAAAGTAATTGTTAATGCGGCAAGCCCCGAGGGGTGTGTAAGTAATAAAATATCTTTTTATTTGAAATGTTGGGCGGTGTCTTCATTATGCCGAACACAATGTAATGTGTACAAAAGCGTTTGCCAATGTGGAAAATGATTGTGCAACTTTAACTATGATTTTGAGTTTGTACATACTATGTTAAAATTAACAAAAAGAAACCCACATAAATGTTAATTTGTACAAATTCACAAAATTAGATAGAAAAATATCATTTTTCTATTGACAAACGCCTATTTCGGATATATAATAAGTACAGTAAAACAAAAACTAAACGGCTCGTAACAGGAGGGGAGTCCAATGGATATGAAAAATAATGACTCCGCTTACAGACGGATCAAAGGTTTTACATTGGTTGAACTGATTGTTGTTATTGCAATAATAACTATTCTTGCAGGTATTATGAATCTTGTTACTCAAGGTTTTGTTCGCAGTGCAAGAATAGAAACGGCAAACGATAAGGCACATTTGCTTTTTACTGGATTTCAAAACATACTAACTCAATGCGAGATTAAGCAGGATTCAAGTGCTTTATCATATGATAGCAGTAACTTGTCAAATTTAGGATTTGCAATTGTTTCGGTCAAGATGTATAATGGCAGTATTCAGTGTATGCAGGTCGAAAACTATGAAACAAGTGGAACTTCTATCGGAGCAGGCGCTACAAAATTTGTTTCAGGCGGATTGCAGTGGGATCCGGCAAAGCCTATGAATTATGCCGGTTCATTGAGTAAGCTTGCTAATGAGATTGTTGGTATTGCTGATACCTCTTTTGAGGGCGAAGCAAAAATTTATATTGATTATGAAAATTATGAGGTTAAATCAGTTGTTTACAGACAACTTAGCGACAATGAAAAAAATCAAACGTCTTTTGTTATAGATGAGAGTGATTTGTCGGTTTTTGTCGGTTGGTATTATGGTTATACTGATAGAAGCGACCAGGACACAAATTATAAGAACAACGGCGTACTCTACGGAGTATATCCATTCCAGTCGGCTTTATCATAATTTTTATTTTTACGGAAAAGTGCATTCGTGCTTTTTAATAAAAAATATTTTAAAATTTTTAAGAAGGAGGAATTTCCCATGAGAAATTCAAAGAAGGTAAAGGGCTTTACACTTGTTGAGCTCATCGTTGTAATCGCAATCATCGCTATCCTTGCTGCTATTCTTGTTCCTAATATGCTTAGCTACATCAAGCAGTCAAGATACACACAGGCTGACGCTAACGCTAAGAATGTACATACTGCTGCTACAGCTGCTCTTGCACAGGCTTATGTTGACGGTCTTATCGGTGAAGACGACGATGCTGACGATCCCGGTACAGTAAGTACAATTTCTGCGGGTTCTAATGGTACGTTGGTTGCTACTGTTGGCGGTGTATCAATTACTATTGATGGACTTGATCCCGCTTCATTTGACGGCAATGGTGCTTTCGCTTTCAATGCTACAACATATGCTGTAACTGCTGCTGCATGGGCTAAAACTGCAAGCCTTGGTTCTTGGGATGGCGTAATTCCTTCACAGGAAGATCAGATGGCTGCAGATGAGATCATTGGTTACTATCCTTCACCTGTTAAGGCAGCGGCAGCTGGCGGCTCAAGCACAGGCTCAGGCGACTAATATCGTATAAAAACTGGATTATGGTTTTGATTAAAAACGGCGGTTTATCCCGCCGTTTTTAATTTTTGTATTGATAAGTATTTCTATTGACAAAATTACCTGCAGGGGTTATAATTATCAATAAGGGAGGTCATAAAATGAGTGATAAAAAAATGGTAATAGGTCTATCAGGCCTGTTTACCGCTGTTATTATTATAATGTTGCTGCTTATTCCTGTCGAAAAAAAGCATGAATATTACCAAAAGTGGGGAAAGCTTGCCGTTCTTGCCGAAACCGATGAACGAGCAAAATTTGCTATTGATAATTCGGAATTGTATCCGGAATATTGGTTCAAAATGTTGTATGATGAGAGCAATTTTGAAATTGCATATAATTATCCGTTTATGAAGGGTAATTATAAAACTATGAGTTTTACCGAGGAGGAACTGAACGGCGCTGCGATTTATATGAACGACCGACGCTGGATTTATGAGGATTTCAGCATTAAAACTCAAGGCTGTGCGGCTGTGGTTATCACTATGGCAAACCTTTACCTTAATCACAACGAGGAAGTGGATCCCGTTAAAGTCATTAAATATGCGGACGAAATGGGTTACAGCGGTTTGGGCGGTATAAATCAAGCTAACGTTACCGACATTCTCGGGTATTTTGGCATGACCTCCGAGGAGCATGTTTTTGACAAGGACAACGGCGAAAAAATTACTGAAAGTGAGTTGAAAGTTGCTGTCGATACTGATGGTGCGGTTGTCATGGCTGCTGTTAAAGGAGATACTTTTGGCAGGCATGCTTTGATAATCCGTGGATATGATGAAAACGGATTTTATATCAACGACCCAGCCAGCCAAGAAAAAACAGCCATGCAATGGGATTTTGAAGTGTTTGAAAATGAACTTACACGGTATTGGATTATTAAAAATTAAGTATAAGATGTAAAATTTG